>JANMTH010000376.1:0-2159 GCA_031390305.1 Thermoflexaceae bacterium | reverse complement strand
CGTCGCGCGCCTACCACCGCCCGGAACCGATGGCCGCCCCGCGGTGTAGCTATGATATCCACCCTCAGGAGGCGACCATAGTTCGCACGCTCGCTGCTATCCGGTCACGCCGTCGTACGCTCGGCGCGATAGCCCTGCTCGTCTTGCTCGCCGCCGCGCTCCTGGGCCCGAATGAGGCGGCCGCGGGTGGCGGTTGCCGCGGCGAGGTCTCGACCAGCGCTTCGGGCACGCACGTCGCCATGCGGGAAACATGCTTCGTGCCGACGGTTCTCCACGCGCGGGTCGGCGATACGGTGACCTGGGAGAATGAGTCGGACCTGCCCCACGCCGTCGCGGGCGCGACCCTGGAGTGGGGGAACTACAACGAATTCACTCGCGGCCAGGCCGTTTCGTACCCGTTCGCGAAGGCGGGCGTCTATCCGTACTACTGCTTCACCCACAACGGGATGGTTGGGGCGATCGTGGTAGAGGCGGCGGGAGCGCAGGCGGCGGCGACGGTGAGCGCGGCTGCGGCCGAGCCGACGCCCGCGGCGCCACAGGCCGGGAGGGGTGTTGACGCGAACGGGCCGGCGTGGCCGGGCGGCAGGCCCGTGGTGTTGGTGGTGGGCGTGATGGGGTTTGTCGTGGTCCTTGTGGCGTATCGGTGGCGCCGCCGGGGCGCGTAGGGGCGCGGGCTGGGCGTGGCTCGAACAACCCGCGCCCGCCGAGGGGCGCGGCTACCGCGGTTGTGGGGCGGCGCGGTGCGGCCTGGTTCGGGATGTAGGCGGCCCCTGTGGGCCGCCGCTACGACGCCGCGTAGGCGCGGCAGCGGATGGCGCGGCCGAGTTCGTCGTTCGCCTCCCGGAGCATGCGGGTGAGGGTCGGCACTGTGTCGGCGACTTCGGCGAGGAGGCGTTCGGACCGGTCGAGGGTAGCCTGCTCGACGCGGTAGGCGGGGAAGAGGGCGCCGAAGTAGTCGCTGTAGAACTCCTTGTCCTTCGTGTCGAAGATCCCCCGGACGTTCGTGAAGAAGCCTTCGACGTACGGTTCGAGGAGGTCGCGCTGCTTCGGCCAGTTGAAGCCCGCCATGGCGGAGGCGGTTTCGTAGAGCGAGCCGTAGCCTTCGCCGTGAAACTTCGCCCAGGCCTCGGTCTTGACGGCCGCGTCTGGCCAGGAAACGCTGGCGCGGATGGCGGCGCGGCTGCCGCGGTCGGAGCGGTCGCGGTCGCGTTCGGCCGCGATCCGTCCGTCGGCGCCGGCCACGCCGTAGGCGACGTGCTTGAGGGCGATGTCCCAGCGCATCTGTTGATCGACCGTGAGGCCGGGAACGCTCTCCACGCCGTCGGCCAGCCGGGCCAGCAGCGCGAGGTCGTCGGCGTGGGCGGCGGCGTTCACCATGGCGCGCATCCAGGTGATCTGGGCGTCGCCCTCGGGCGCGCCCCTGAGGCCGTCGCGGGCGGCGGCGAAGAGCAGGCGCGCCTCGCCTTCCTTGTTGGATTCGGTCACGAAGCGCGCCATCGCCGTCTGGGCCTGGTTGAGGATGACCTCGGTCAGGTCGATGCGGGGCTCCTTTGCCGCCCGTTCGCGAACAAGGGCGAGGAAGTCGGTCGACTTCAGCTGCTGGTCGCGCACCATGTTCCAGAGCGACGACCAGAGCAGCGAGCGGAGGAGCCCGTCATCGATCCGTTCGAGGTTCTCGCGGGCGAAGGCGACGGACTCGGGGTCCAGGGCGACTTTCGTGTAGCCGTGATCGTTGTAGTTGGGGAAGACGAGCGAGGGCTTCGGCTTACCGATCGCCGCATCGACGGTGGCTTCTTCGCCGTCGATGGAGGCGGGCACGCTGGTCACGGTCAGGGTCCCGCCCTCGTCCCGCACGAGGCCCACTTCGAGCGTGTGCGGCCGCATCGTCGGGTAGTCCGCCGGGGCCGTTTGGGTCAGCGTCATGCCGCTGATCCGCTCGCCGTCTGCGTCCCATTTCGCCGCGATGGTGTTGAGTGAGGGCGTCCGCAGCCAGATGTCGGCCCATGCCCGCAACTCTCGGCCGCTGCCCGTCTCAAGCGCCTCGAGGAACTGGGGAAGGGTGGTGTTGCCGTAGGCGTAGGTGCGGAAGTAGTGGCGCATGCCTTCGCGGAAGCCATCGAGACCGATAGTGGCGACGAGCTGCTTGAGGACGGAGGCGC
>JANMTH010000339.1:0-3369 GCA_031390305.1 Thermoflexaceae bacterium | reverse complement strand
GCGACGAGCGCCCAACCGAACCATGGGTGGTCCTTCCAGAAGCTCGTAACCACGACCAGCGCCATCGCGAGGAGGACGGCCGTCTGCACCCAGAGGAGGAGCGACGTGGGAGTCAGCCGCCGGACAAGCCCGAGACTGGCTGCTCCGCTCCGGGTTTCGCGGTCGCGTGGTTCAGAAACCAAAGGGGACTCCGTTTTCGGTCCGCCGGCGCGGACCTGAATACGGTACCCCGGGCGGGCGCGGTGAGCCACGCGAGCGACCGTGCGGTGGCGCGCAGGCGGCTGGCGAACGGCTGAGTTGGCGGGACGGGCGGCCTCCGAAGCGCAACGCGGGCTTTACCACGGGACGTGGCCCGTTGCCGGGCATTTGCTACGCTCGGAGCGATGCTCGAACGGTGGGGATCGAGCCCGGAAGGCCGCGCCGGCCTTCCCAGTGGGTGGTCTGCGTCATGAAATCGTTCGAAAAACGCCGTCTCCTTCGGAAACGGCGGAACCGCAAAGGCGGTGGCAAGGCCGGGCGGATCCTCATCGTCCTCGCGCTTTCGCTCCTCACACTCGCCACGCTGAGCGCGGCGGCGGGCGCTGGCGCCCTGTACACGGTGTACCACCGGTACGCAGACGACTACGTGCCGATCGAGGAGAAGCTGCGGCAGACGCCGATCGGCCTGACGCAGATCTACGACCGCAACAACGTGGCCATCGGCACGCTCACGAACCCCGATGCCCAGCTTCTGAACCCGGTTACGCTCGACCAGATCTCGAAATGGGTGATCGAGGCGACGGTTTCGACGGAGGACGACACCTTCTTCACGAACCCCGGGTTCAACTGGCGTGGCCTCATCCGTGCCGCCAAGGAGAACTACGTGGATGGCGAGGTGAGTTCGGGTTCGGGCGGATCTTCGATCACGCAGCAGCTGATCAAGAACGTCTACATCTGCCCGAACATCGCGAGCGCGGACGACCCGACGCAGGTCGTCTGCAAGGGGGCCGAACGGACGCTCGACCGGAAGCTGCGCGAGCTGGCCTACGCGATCGAGCTTGAAGGTGACTACACCAAGGAACAGATCCTTCAGTGGTACCTGAACCAGATCTCCTACGCGGACCGCTACATCGGCATCCAGGCGGCTGCGAAGGGGTACTTCCGAAAAGACGCGAAGGACCTCACCCTGGCGGAAAGCGCGTTGTTGGCCGGGGTGCCATCGTTCCCGGACCGTTACCACCCGCGGAAGAACTGCATGCGGGACGAGACGACAGGTGACTGCGTGCTCGACGCGGAGGGCCGGACGACGCTCGCGGAGGACGCCAAGGAGCGCCAGGTCTCCGTCCTCGACCTGATGGTGGTACACGAGCGGATCACCTTCGAGGAAGCGGAGGCGGCAAAACTCGACGAGGTGAAGGTGTACGCGGCGACGAGCGACCTCCGCGCCGCCGCGTTCATCGATAACCAGGTGGAGCCGCGGCTGGTACGGATGTGCGAAGCGGGGTTACTCCCGAAGATCAAGGGCGCCACCGACTGTAGCCAGAGCGTCCATGCCGCTGGTTACCAGGTGATCACGACGATCGACATCGTCGAGACGGAGTTCGCGCAGCTGATGATGCGCCAGGCGCTGGCGAACGCTAACGAACAGAAACCAACCTGCAACTGCTTCAACGCCGCGATTGCGACGATCGAGCCGGAAACCGGCCAGATCATCGTCTACGCGGCGAGCGCGGACCCGGCGGCGACGGCCGACCCGCGGGTGGCCGGGAAGATCGACCAACTCGTGGAGATCAACCAGCCGGGCTCGTCGTTCAAGCCGATCGTCTACCTCACCTGGATGGAAAAGCTGAACAAAGCGCCGATGAGCAGCCTCTGGGACACGAGCCCACTCGTTGTCCAGGGGGTCGAGATCCGGAACCCGCGGAACGACGGCAAGACGGGCGAAGGAATGCTGATCAGCGCTCGGGCGGCGCTGGGCGGCTCGCAGAACGTCGGCGCCTTCCGCGCCGCCTACGAAGCGGGAACCGAGAACGTCATCGAGATCGCCAAGCAGATGGGGATCACGACGCTCGACCAACACTTCGACCCCACGTTCGGCAATCACGAGGCGGTCACCTACGGCGCCTCTATCGCCACCGGTGGCGCGAACATCCGGGCGATCGACATGGCCTACGCCAATACCGTGTTCGCCAACATGGGAATCATGAAGGGTGTGCCGCACCTGGCCCGCTATGTGGAACTGAAGGACCTGAAGAGCACGCAGGTTGACGAGGGAGAAGCCTTACGCACTGCGCTCGGTCAACGGCTGGAATTCGCACGGGGCAACCTGCGCATCCCGGGCAGCCGCGAGCTCGACCCCGTCACGGTGCTCCGCGTGCAAACGATCGAGGGCGAGATCCTCTACGACCACCTGGGCATGAAGGACCTCGTGAGCAAGGAAGTCGTGAATCCGGGCTCGGTCTGGCTCGTCCATTCGATCATTTCGGACTGCAGCTCGCGCTTCATCATTTGGGGTTGTGGGGGCAGCAACGAAGACCGGTCGCTTGACCCGTTCGTTGAAGGTGTGAAGCTCGCGGCTGGCGTGAAGACGGGCACGCAGCAGGGTCCGCTGAGCGCGAACGACACGCTCGAAACCTGGATGGTTGGCTACAGCCGCCACGCCGGGAGCGCGCTCTGGGTCGGGAATTCGAACAACGAACTGGTTCGGGATGGTCCTTCGGCGAACTTCGCGGCGGCGAACGCGACGATCCGGCTCTTCAAGACCTGGATGGGCGAGTACCACCTCTACCTTCAGCGCATCGGCCGGATCGGCGCGACGGCCGGGTTCTCGGAGATTCAGCCGAAGAACGTCCGCGTGGGACAGATCGAGTCGGGCGCGACCGACAGGACGCTCGGTGGCATGGAGGACAAGGGCCTCTGCCGCCCGGTCACGGGGTGGATCCGGACGGACGTCCGCTACGCCTCCGAGTGCGAAGAGAAGGAGATCGACTCCCGCAACGGCCTCCTCGCGACCGATCAGACGCCGGCCCAATTCAAGGTGACGAAGTCGTTCCCGAAGCTGCCCGGGTTGCGGCCAGACCTGGCGGCGGCGCTGGCGAAGGAGCTGAAGGTCGGCGTGCCGACGGAGAAGAGCACGGGCGTGGCGGCGGTGACGATCGCCAGCCCGACGAACGGGAAGACGCTCACGCTGAACACCCCCGTCGTCGGGAGCGTTGGCGTAACGGGCGATTGGAAGCTGGAGATCGGCGAGGGCGCCAGCCCGACGACGTGGAGGTCGATCGGGAGCGGCGCCAAGCAGGTGACGGACGCGGTGCTTGGGACGATCGACCTGGCGGGTCTGCTGAACGGCGTGTACACGGTGAGGCTGACTCAGGGGGCCTTCCTGAACGC
>JANMTH010000303.1:0-1845 GCA_031390305.1 Thermoflexaceae bacterium | reverse complement strand
TCCGCCTGGCCGGAGCCGCCCTCAACCTCCGCCGCGGCGACCAGCTCCTCTTCGTCGCCGACGACTGGTCGAAGGCCAACCCGGACACCCGCTGGAAGCGCGTCCGCGTCACCACCGTGGCCGCCGACGCCCTGAGGCAGGTCACCGAGGTCACCTTCACACCGGCGCTCAGTGGACTCGACCTTATCGCCGGCACAGGCGTGCGCCTCTTCGCCCTCCGCGGCCAGGCGGCCCTGTTCGGCTTCAACGCGCCCGACCCCCGGCTGTTCGATCCGGACGTGCTCGGCGCCCTCAAGACGAACGTTCCAGTCGTGGTGAGTGCCGCGAATGAGTGGGTTTTTGCCGGCGTCACGGGTGGCGAGGTTCTCCTCGACGGCCTCTACGAAGGCCTCGAGCCCGGCGGTTGGGCTGTCCTCAGCAGCGGTGATGCGCTCGAGCTCGCAGCAGTCACGGCCGTGCGTGAGACGGCGAAATCAGCCTACGCCCTCAGTGCCCGCGTGACCGCGCTCAGCCTCGATCGCACGGACGACGCCCTCAAGGTCTTCGGCGGCGCGAACACGCGGTCGACTATCGTCCAGTTCCGCAGCGAAGAGTTCACCCTCGCCGAGACCGCCATCACTGGCCCGCTCCACGGCCAGGAAGTCCCGCTTTCCGAAACGCTGCCGGGCAACGCGGCCGTTCGCCGCGTCCTCGTTCGTGGCAAACGCCCTCGCGCCGCGCGCGTTTCGGAATCCGAGTTCATCGACAACCCGCCGTGGCCCGAGGGCGAATCGCCACTCGTCGTCCGCATCGAAGGGGAGCTCGACGGCCTCCCGGGCATGGTCCGCTGGACGCTCCGGCCGCTCTCTGGCGACGACTTCAGCGCCACCGGCCCGCCAGGCGCGGTCACCTACCTCCCGGCCGAAGCGGGCGACGACATCGTCGGCGAAGTCGCCACCGTCGAAGCAGCCAAGGGGACGGCGCCGGTCGCCACCCTGCTCCTGACGGCCGGGCTTACGAACGTCTACGACCGCCAGGGCGAGACGCCGATCGAGATCTTCGGCAACGTCGCCGACGCCACTCATGGCGAGACGGTGGCGAACGAAGTCCTCGGCAGCGGCGATGGCGCGCGCCCCTTCCAGCGATTCACGCTCCGCAAGCCGCCGCTCACCTACGTCCCCGCGCCGACGCTGACCGGCGGCAGTTCGACCCTGGAGGTCCGCGTGAACGGCCTCCTCTGGCACGAATCGCCCACCCTCTTCGCGGCCGGGCGCCGCGATCGCGTCTACGTCACCTCAACGGAGGACGACGGCAAGACAACGCTGACGTTCGGCGATGGCGAGGCGGGCGCTCGCCTGCCCACCGGCATCGACAACGTTGCCGTCAAGTATCGCGCCGGCCTTGGCCTCCCCGGCATGGCGAAAGCCGACCAGGTAACCCTGGCGATGACGCGCCCGCTCGGCTTGAAGGCGGTGACCAACCCCCTGCCCGCCGCCGGTGGCCAGGACGCGCAGGCGGCCGAAGACGCACGAGGGAACGCGCCCCGCAGCGTCCTCACCCTCGGCCGCGTCGTTTCGCTCCAGGACTATGCGGACTTCGCGAACGACTTTTCGGGCGTCGGGAAGGCCGCCGCCACCTGGACGTGGGATGGCGCCCGGCGGGGCGTCGCGGTCACGGTCGCGGCGGCCACTGGCAAGCCGATTCCGGAGGGCGCGAGCCTCCTGACGAATCTCCGGGCGAGCCTCCGGAACGCCGGTAGCGGGCGCGTGCCGCTCGAACTCCGGGATTTCCAGCTGGCGCGCTTCAACCTCCTCGCCAGCCTCCGCGTAGCTCCGGACTACGAGCCGGCGGCCGTCCGAGAGGCCG
>JANMTH010000299.1:0-2584 GCA_031390305.1 Thermoflexaceae bacterium | reverse complement strand
GCGACGAGCTGGCTGAGGAAGAGGAGACTCGTCGCGAGAAGGACGATCGCTTCGACCATCCCCTCGACGCCAGCGTCGATCATTCCGCGTTCGGAAAGCCGCCGGCGAAGGAGCAGATGGAAGCCAGCGCTGATCGCGCTGACGATCAGGATGAAGGCGCCAACGGCAGCCTGCGAACTCGAGTCGCTTCCCTCTGGTTGGAAGACGGCGAACACGCTGAGGGTGCTTTCGGATTCGCCGCCCAGGGCCGCGAGGACGAGGAAGCCGATGCCGATGGCCGCGAACCAGACCGAGACGGCGAGGACGATGGCGACGACGGCGGTCAGGGCGGCGGACGCCTCGGCCGCCTGGCCCCGCCGGATACGGACCGTAAGGAGGACGGCGAGAAGGACGAGCGCCGCGGAGTTTAGCCATGTGAGTACGAGGCTCGCCCCGCCAATCCCGATGATCACGGCCGCATTCCGCTCACGAGGTGGCCCAGAGGACATCGCCCTTGAGGTCGGGCGCGAGGTCGCGTGCGGCGAAGGCGGCGTACTCGGCCTTGCTCGCGCCGATGGTCGTATCGCCGCCGTGGCCGGGCCAGACCCGTGTCACCTCGTCGAGGGCGTACAGGTGCGTCGTAATCGAGGCGATCTCTTGCAGGAGCAGCTCGTTGGAGCGCGAATTCCCAGGCCCGCCAGGGAAGAGCGTATCGCCGACGAAGGCGTGGCCGCCCCAGGTGAAGGTGGTGCTCCCTGGCGTGTGTCCAGGGACGCTCAACACGCCGAACTGGAGGCCGCCGACGCTGACCGTATCACCGTGGGCGACGGCGAGGTCGAGTTGGCCGTCCTTCAGCCAGGGTTCGCGGGCGTCGGCCACGACCTGGCAACCGTAGGCCTCCTTGAGGCCGTCGATGCAGGAGGTGTGGTCGGCGTGGCTGTGGGTGAGGAGGATCTTCCCCGGGCGGACGCCTTCGGCTTCAGCGATCGCGATCAGGTCGCCGGCATCCCCGGGGGCGTCGATGAACGCCGACTCTCCGGTCGCGCGGTCGATCAGGAGGTAGATGTTGTTTCCGAAGCCAACCGGGCCGCCGGAAACGATCGTCAGGTCGCCGTCTTCGATTCGAGCCATGTTGAGCCTCCGCGGGTGCCCGCCAGGGCGGGCGATGTAGGGGGCATGATAACGCGGATCGGGACGCCCGCGGGATCCGTATGGCGGTTGGCGGAAAACGCCCTACGCCCCTGTGGTTCCGGGGGCGGGCGGAGGGCTACTTTTTCGCTGCCTCGAAGTATCCGGGCTCGGCCGCCGTTTTCGGGTCGAGCCGGGCGATCTCGGCGGCGAGCGCCGTGTAGGCGGCGTCCAGGGCCGCGAAGGTTTTCGTCGCCTCGCCCGTGAGGTAGTCCGTTTCGAGGGCCTTTCCGCAGGCCTGGCCGTAGGGCGTCTCGGGGCCGCCAAGCCTGCCGATGACATCGACATCGCAAGTGACCCTGAGCTCACCCTGGCGGGCGCCGATGGCCGCGATGCTGGCGCCGGGAACGCCGCGCAGGTAGAGGGCGACCTGGGCCTGCATGGCGAGGAGGCCAATCGCCGCCCGCTGGATCGCGGTCACGGTACCGTTGGCGCTACAGGCGAGGGCGCCGAGCTTCGGTTCGGCCGTCCGTTCCGCCCCGGCGGCCGTCGAGACCTTCTTGCAGACCTCGGCCCACCCGGCCTGGGTGCCCGCTATCTCGGCGACGGCGGCGACATCGCGCCAGCGGGGGACATCGTAGGCGTCGGGCGTGGCGCCTTCCGCCGCGGCGGCGGCGAGCCCGAACCAGGCTTTGGGGTCGCTTTCGGGGAGGGTGATCGGGGCCGCCTTGCCGATGGAGCTGACGTAGCCCGGCGCGGCCACCGGCGGGTTGATCATCGCGCCCAGCACGGGCACGCCGCCAAGGGACGATTCGAGGTCGGCGTTGTAGCAACGCGCGGTGGAAAGCAAGACGAGTGCCACGGCGAGGATAGCGAGCTTGCCCACACCCGATCATCGGCAGTGGTGGCGGGGGCCGTATCGGGGGCGCGGCCTATGCTGCCGCCGCGAGCGACATGCGTCGCGTTTCCCTCGCCTGACCGCCCCTCTGAGCGACTCGATGGCACAGTTGACGAGCAGCCCGGCCGTGAGTACGGCGCCGAACTGCATGTGCATGCCAGCCGTCCGGTTGAGGGCGAAGTTCAGCTTCCGCGGGTTCCCCGGTGTCCGCACGATCTTCACGAACGGGCGGACGAGCGGCGCCGTGGCGAGGGCGGCGAGCGCCGGCCACGGCAGTGCCCCGGCCACGACCGCGACCACCAGCGCCACGTAGGCCCCGATGAGGAGGCCGTACATCTCACGATTCGCCCATTTTCGTCCGATAAGAGTGGCGATCGTGTGCTTGTGCGTCGCCCGATCGTTGTCGATATCGCGAAGGTTGTTGGCCTGGAGGATGGCGGTCACGAGGAAGGCGATGGGGATGCTGGCGACGATCGGCTGCCATTGCCAACGTTCGACCTGGACGAAGGAGGCGCCGAGGACCATCACCGGGCCCATGAAAACGAAGACGGTCAGTTCGCCGAGACCGATGTAGGCGAG
>JANMTH010000278.1:0-1788 GCA_031390305.1 Thermoflexaceae bacterium | reverse complement strand
CCGATCCACAGGCGCTCTCGATCGCCGTCGCCTGCCAGCAGGCGGTCCACTTCATTGGCATGCCCGAAGGCTGGATACCGATGGCCGAGTGTTGCGTCTACCTCGCCCTCGCGCCGAAATCGAACAGCACCTACATGGCGTATCAGCGGGCGAAGGAGGACGCCCTCCGCACATCGCACCTGCCCGTACCGATGCACCTCCGCAACGCCGTGACGGGGATGATGAAGCAGTTCGGCTATGGCGAGGGCTACCGATACGCGCACGGAGAGGCGGATCATTTCGCCCGTGGCGCTGGCTACTTGCCCGAAACGCTGGGGAACCCCAACTATTACGTGGCGGGCAGCCTCGGCGTCGAAGGGCCGCTTTTCGAACGCATCCAGCGTCTCCGGAAGCTTCCGGAGACGACGGATGGACCAGCGCCCGACTCAGCACACCCGGCAGCGCCATGAAGATCGAGTTCTACTACTCAAAGGTCAACGGACGAACGAAGGAAGCGGAAGAGGCGCTCGCCCAGGCGCTCGAAGCGACAGACCTGGAAGCGTCGGTCGTCACCTACATCGAAGTGCACGATTCGGAGGACGCGAAGGCGAAGAAGTGCCTCGGATCGCCCTCGATTCGCGTGAACGGAGTGGATGTGGAGTATGGCGAACGCGAGCCCGACGAGTACCAGGCCGGCGTCCGCTACTACAACACGCCGCAGGGCTGGAAGCCGTACCCCCACGCCCGTCTGATCGCAAACACGATCGTCGAAGTTCAGCAGCGCGCGTAGTGGGTTCGCTGACGCGGGTCTCCAGACCATGACTGACGAAGAGGCCGTCATCGCCGCGAACGAACGCTACTACGCCGCCTTCGCGACGCGTGATCCGGTGGCGATGAACGAGCTATGGGCCGTCCGAACGCCCGTGTCGTGCGTCCATCCGGGCTGGATGATCCTCGAAGGACGCGAGGATGTTCTGGCGAGCTGGGCCTCGATCCTGGGGAATGAGACGCAGCCGCGCGTCGTCCCGGGCGGTGCGAAGGCTGTCGTCCTGGGCGAGATGGCGATGGTGCACTGCCGCGAATTCGTGGCCGGCGCGGGCCTGATGGCGACGAACCTCTTCGTCCGCGAAGACGGCGCCTGGCGGATCTTCCACCACCACGCCAGCCCGGTGATGGTGGCGCGCTGATCGTGACCGGACGCATCGCCTTCGCGACCCTGGACGTGGACGCCGTCCGGGCGATCGCGTCCTTCTTCGAGGTCGAGCCCGTGGTGGAGCCGTACACGCCGGACGGGGCGCCCGTCTTCCGGCTCACCCTGACCGGAGCGGCCGACGGCATCAGCCTCGTCTTGTGGCCGTCGCTCCGCCGCGTCGATGTCACCAGCACCGGAAATCACGCCTGGGTGCTGAAGGACGTGGGCGCCGTAGAGGTGATCGACGGCGTGGAGGTTGTCTTTCGCCCGCGCCTGGGTACGGGCTTCCTCTTCGTCAGCGCCAACGGCTGGATCAACATGGTGATGGGGTGACACCGCGGGCGGCAACCGTGAGTGAGTGAGCGATTCGCGTGGTGATCAGCCCACGCGCGGCGATCGGGGCCGACTCAAGCAGGTCAAGGAGGTGGCCACCTGTCTATCCGCCCCGGCCGGGCAGCCAGACCCGCGCCGTCCCCGGCATCAGCCTCGTCCCGTCGCCGTCCTCTTCCCACACCTCGAGCTCGACACCGCCATCGCTCGAGACCTTCGTGACACGGCCCCTGAACGTCAGGTCGCGCTCGGGAAAAGCGCGGCCACGGTTCTGCCAGTTCAGGCCG
>JANMTH010000247.1:0-5377 GCA_031390305.1 Thermoflexaceae bacterium | reverse complement strand
GGAGTGGACGCTGTTCATGCGGGTCCACGACCTCGATCACCTGCGCCAGCTCCAGGGAGTGGTCGCGGCGCTCAACGGCTGAGGCTCAGTAGGCCGTCGGCGCCATTTCGGCGATGCCCCGGCGAATGATCGCGCGGCGCTTTTCGGGGTCGGTCTCGTTGGTCATGAAGTGCATGAAGACCGTATCGACGCCGGCATCCATGTAGGCCTTGAGCTGGGCCCGGCGGCGAGCGGGTGTCCCCGTGATGAAGAGCTCGTCGAGGGCGCGCTGGGGAACACGCTCGATCGCCGCCTTCCGGTCGCCGCCATCCCACGCCGCCCACATCGTCGAGAAATCGGGTCCACGGCCGAGCCATTCCATGTAGGCGCGGTAGGTGGGCACGTTCAGGTAGAAGTTGACGAAGCGGCGGAGGACCTCGTTCGTATCCGGATCGCCGGGCTCGTCGAGGCTGACGAAGACGCGGGCGCTGAACTCGAGCGAGGCCGGATCCTTGCCGGCCCTCTCGGCCGCCAGGCGGGCGACAGTCGCGGCCTTCGAGACATCCTCGGCCCCCAGCCAGTTGAGGATGACGCCGTCGCCATGCGTACCCGCGACTTCGAGCATCTTCCCGCGGAGGGCCGCGATGTGGATGGGGACAGGCGCCGTCAGTTCGCTGGAGAGCCGGAAGCCGTTGACCTTGATCGTTTCGCCGTCGAAGACCACACGCTCGCCGTTGAGGGCGGCGCGGAGAACCTGAGCCATCTCGCGGACGCGTGTCAGGGGTTTATCGAACTTCAGGTTGTTCCAGCGTTCGATGATGACCTTCGAACCGGCGCCGAGGCCAAGAATGAAGCGGCCAGGCGCAAGCTGCGACATGGAGAGGGCGTGAGAGGCGAGCACCTGTGGGCCACGCGTGTAGACGTTGGCGATCGCCGTGCCGAGGCGAAGGTCCGTCTGGATCGCGAGGGCACAGAGCGGCGCGAAGCAATCAGCGTTATCGACTTCGGCCGACCACATGTCCGTATAGCCCAGGGCGGCCGCTTCGTTGGCCACGACCGGGAGTTCTCGGAGGTCGAAATCCTGGAGGGGAACGGAAAGGGCCCAACGCTTCTGCATGGGCCGGGATTATAGGCCCTCCCCGATCTTCGCGGACCCGGGCTATCCGTCACTCCCGACGGGCCGATGATCTCTGGGAACGGCACAACCGGCCGGTTCGGAGATTCCGTGCGCATTCTGATCGCTGAAGACGGGAAGTTCGCCCGCAAGGTGCTGGCCAGCGCCGTAGCCGACCTCGGCCACGTGGCCGAGGTCGTAGAGGACGGCGACGCGGCCTGGGAGCTCATTCAGCGCGAACGATTCGATGTTCTGATCACGGATTGGGAGATGCCCGGGCTCACGGGTATCGAACTGTGCGAGCGTGTGCGGGCGGCAGGTCTGGATTCGTATGTCTACGTGGTGATCGTGACCGCGCACTCCTCGCGGGACGACCGCTACACCGCCCTCGCCGCCGGGGTGGACGATTTCATGACCAAACCGTTCGACCCGGCGGAGCTTGAGGCGCGGCTGGCCGTCGCGTCCCGCATCCTCCGGTGGGCCTCCCAGCTCCAGGCCGTGAACGAAATGCTGATGTATAACAGCCGCCTGCTGGCGGAGAAGAACGCGGAGATCGACCTGATGCGCGAGGAAGCCGAGTACAGGGCCAATCATGACGTGCTCACCGGCGTCCTCAACCGCCGAGCGTGGCTCACGCGGATGGCCCAATCGACCCACTACACGGCGATGGCGATGGTGGATATCGATCACTTCAAGCGCGTCAACGACACCTACGGGCATCCCGCCGGGGACGCCGTCCTGCAGGATGTCGCGAGAAGGCTGGCAAGCGGGCCGGGCATGGCAGCACGCTTCGGCGGCGAAGAGTTCGCCATCGCCTTCACCTGCCCCGTTCGTGAGGCGGCCGCATGGTGCCAGCAGATCCTGAATGAGATCGCGGTGGCGCCCGTAGAGACCGACCACGGAACGATCGGCGTGACGGTCAGCATCGGAGTCACGCCGATGCAAGACAGCCTCGATAGGGCCATCCGCCTTGCTGACGATGCGCTTTACCGGGCGAAGCACGGTGGCCGGAACCAACTGGTAGAGACCGCCCTGATGGCGGCCTGAGCCTCGCGCAATCCCTCCGGCGGTGCCGCGCCGTGGCCCGAACAGGGAGGCGATGGTAGGATTCCCGGCGAACGTGGCAAGGGCTTCGAAGCTCCCGGCCGGCACCCGCCGCCGGGTTTTCTACGCCGTGCCGGATTGCTGAACGAAGAGGCCCCGATGGCAGAACAACTGACCGCCGAACAGAAACTCGCCCAGATGGAGGCGATGAAAGCGAAGGTGCTGGAGGGCGGCGGCGCCAAGCGCGTCGAAGCGCAGCACGCCCGTGGCAAGCTCACCGCCCGCGAACGGATCGAGCTCCTGCTCGACCCCGGCAGCTTCGATGAACTGGATCCGCTCGTTCGTCCTCGCAACAGCGAGGTCCCTGGCGAATCGGTGGTCAGCGGCTGGGGCAAGGTGGATGGCCGCCCTGTCTACGTCTACGCCTTCGATTTCACCGTTATCGGCGGATCGCTGAGCGAGGCGGCGGCCGAAAAGATCGTCAAGGTGATGGACCTGGCGATGATGACGGGCGCGCCCATCGTCGGCATCCAGGATTCTGGCGGCGCCCGAATCCAGGACGGATCGGAGAGTCTCAAGGGCTTCGGCGACATCTTCACGCTCAACGTCCTGGCCAGCGGGGTGGTGCCCCAGCTCACGGTGACGATGGGCCCTTCGGCGGGCGGTGGCGCCTACAGCCCGGCCCTCACGGACTTCATCTTCGCCACCGAAGGCTCGGGCCAGATGTACATCACCGGCCCGGACGTCATCCGCGCGGTCACCGGCGAAGAGGTGACACACGAAGACCTCGGCGGAGCGATCTCGCTCGCCAGCCGATCGGGTGTCGCCCATTTCGCAATCCACGGTGAAGAGGAGACGCTGGCTGAGGTCCGCCGGCTCCTGGGCTTCCTGCCTTCGAACAACGCCGAGGACCCGCCGTACGTTGGCGGCGGCGATGACCCGGCACGCCAGGAGGAGGACATGCTCTCCCTCGTGCCGATGGAGAGCAACCGCACGTACGACGTGCGCGAGATCATCTACCGGATCGTGGACGACGGTGACTTCATGGAAGTCCACGAGATGTTCGCGGCGAACATGGTCGTCGGCTTCGCGAGGATGGCCGGGCGGACCGTGGGCTTCGTGGCCAACCAGCCGATGGTCCTGGCGGGCTCGATCGACATCAACGCGAGCCTGAAGGCGGCGCGCTTCGTCCGCTTCTGCGACTGTTTCAACATTCCCGTGATCACCCTGGTCGATACGTCAGGATTCCTCCCGGGGACGACGCAAGAGTACGGCGGGATCATCACCCATGGGGCGAAGTTGCTCTACGCCTATGCCGAGGCGACGGTGCCCAAGATCACGATCAACATCCGCAAGGCCGTGGGCGGAGCCTACATCGCCATGGGTTCGAAGAGCCTGCGGGGGGACATGAACTTCGCCTGGCCGACGGCCGAAGTGGCCGTGATGGGGCCAGAGGGCGCCGTGAACATCGTCTTCCGCGAAGAGATCGCGAAGGCCGAGGACCCGGAGGCGCGCCGCAAGGAGCTGATCGAGGAGTACACGACACGCTTCGCCAACCCCTACATCGTTGCTGGCCGGGGCTTCGTCGATGACGTCATCGACCCGCGCAACACACGCCTCAAGGTGATCCGGGCGCTGGAGATGCTCCAGAACAAGGCGGACCGGAATCCGCCGAAGAAGCACGGCAACATCCCGCTCTAGCTGTTAGTGAACGGGCGTCGCTCTGTTCCTCCGGGCTAGCCAGTCGCGAGCGACGCCGGCGGTCATGACCGGACCGGCCGCCGATCCGGCGGCTTATGGCACGATGTGTGGGATTGGGGTAGCGTTCGAGCATCGCCGCGGAGTGAGCGGCCGCCAAGGAGCACGAGCATGCAGATCGCCCCGATCCCCGACCTCGACCCCGAAGTAAACGATGTCCGCGAAGCCACGGCGAACATTGTCAACCGCTACATCATCCCCAATGAGGCCCGCCTGGCGGACTACCGCAACCCGGATACACAGGCCCTCCGGCGCGAGATCCAGGAGAACGTGAAGAAGGCCTCGCTCTGGGCGCCGCACCTCCCGAAGGAGTACGGCGGGATGGGCATCGGCTTCATGAAGCACGCCTACATGAACGAGATTCTCGCCTGGAGCCCATACTCGAACAGCCTCTTCGGCGTCGTCGCCCCGGATTCCGGGAACCAGACGATCCTTATCAAGTACGGCACCGAGGAGCAGAAGAAGAAGTGGTTGGAGCCGCTCATCCGCGGCGATATCCGCTCCTGTTTCTCCATGACCGAGCCGGATGCGCCGGGTTCGAACCCCTACGCCATCCAGACGCGAGCCGTCCGCGATGGCGATGAGTGGGTGATCAACGGGCGCAAGTGGTTCACTTCCGGAGCCAGGGGCGCCGCCTTCGCGATCGTCATGTGCCGGACCGAGGAGGCCGACGGTGCGGGGGGGACGCGCGAGAAGATGACCCAGGTCATCGTCCCTACGGACACACCTGGCTTCAATATCGTCCGCAGCGTGCCCGTCTGGGGCCACGATAGCAACCACTGCGAGATCGAGTACAAGAACGTGCGCGTCCCGGTGACGAACCAGCTCGGCCGCACGGGCACCGGTCATCAGGCCGCGCAGGATCGACTGGGCGCCGGGCGCGTCTTCCATTGCATGAACAGCGTCGGCCAGATGTGGCGCGCGTTCGACCTGATGGTTCGCCGATCGATGGACCGAGAGGTGCACGGCGGCCGTCTCGAGACGAAGCAGTTCATCCAGGGCTTTATCGCCGACTCCTACATCGACATCATGTCGGCCAGGCTGATGACGATTCACACAGCCGAGGTGATCGAGTCAGGGGCCGACCCGCGCACGATCATCTCCGCGCTCAAGGTTCATGTCCCCGCCGCCTTCGAGCGCGTCGTCGACCGCGCGATCCAGGTGCATGGTGCGATGGGGGTCTCGGGCGACACACCACTCGCGGGGATGTTTACGGGTGCACGCACGCTGCGGATCGCTGACGGCCCGGACGAGGTACACCGCATCCTCATCGCCAAGAACGTGCTCAAGAAGTATCACGACGGCGCAAGCTGGGACTTTGGCGTGATGTAGTCAGGCTGCCGTCGCGTCCTTGATCACGAGCGCGATGACGCCGAGCGAGTCTGCGAGTTCCTTCACGTCCGGCCGGATCTGCTCTCCGTCCACACACGCGTCGACGTCCAGCCGCCGGAGGATTTCGGCGCGCCGATGCACGCGGCGCAC
>JANMTH010000239.1:0-10672 GCA_031390305.1 Thermoflexaceae bacterium | reverse complement strand
CGGACGAAGCCGAGCGGGAGATCCGGACGGCCATTGAGTTCCATATCCGGGGCCTCCTGGAAGACGGCCTTCCCGTCCCAGCGCCGTGCAGCACCGTCGACTATGTTGAGGTCGACGCCGCTACGTAGCAGAGGGCCGGCGCGACAGGCCGGTCAAGATGCTCCCCTTCTCAAGCCTCAGAAAATCGGGTTGACGATGATCGCCTGCTCCCGCGAAGGGCCAACCGAGATGAGGTCTACCGGACACTGCAGGAGCTGCTCGACCCGCTTGATATAGGCCTGGGCCTGGGGCGGCAGGTCGTCGAAGTTGCGTACTTCGGTGGTTGGGGTCATCCATCCGGGGTGTTCTTCGTAGATCGGGACGACGCGGTTGAGGACGGATTCGCGGGATGGGAGGGTATCGATGATCTCTCCATCCAGCTCATAGCCCGTGCAGATCTTGATGCTCGGGATGCCGTCCAGGACATCGAGCCGGGTGAGGGCGAGCGCCGAGAGGCCGTTGAAGCGGACGCTATAGCGCGCCGAAACGGCATCGAGCCAGCCGATCCGCCGGGGCCGGCCGGTTGTCGTGCCGTATTCGCCGCGGCCGAATTCCTTGCCGTGGTCGCGAAGGGTGTCCGCCGTCCCGTCGAAGAGCTCTGTTGGGAAGGGGCCGTTGCCGACGCGCGTGCAATAGCTCTTGAAGACGCCGACCACGCGCTTGATATCGGTCGGCCCAACACCGACACCGAGGGCGGCGCCAGAACTGGAGGAGCTCGGCACGCTGGAGGTGACGTAGGGATAGGTGCCGTGGTCGAGGTCCAAGAGCGAACCCTGGGCGCCTTCGAGGAGCACGTATTCGCCCCGCCGGTGTGCGTCGAGAACGATCGCCTGGACATCGCCGACATACGCCGCGAGCCGCTTGCCGAATTCGAGGTAGGGAGCGATGCACTCCTCGGCATCCAGCGCCTGGCCACCATAGACGGCCGTGATCACCCGGTTCTGGTAGTCGAGAGCGGATTCGACGCGGGGGCGAAGGTCTTCGACACGGAGCAGGTCGGCCACGCGGATGCCGCGGCGAGCGACCTTATCGACGAAGCAAGGGCCGATACCCTTGCCCGTCGTTCCGATCGCCCTGTCGCCGCGCATCGCCTCATCGAGGCGGTCGAGTTCGCGGTGCCAGGGCATCACGACCTGGGCGCGGTCGCTGAGGACGAGGCGGCTGGTGTCGATCCCCTTCTCCTTGAGGTTGTCGATCTCGCCGAGGAGAACCTCGGGATCGACGGCGACGCCATTGCCGATGACGCAGGTCTTATCGGGGTAGAAGATGCCGGCCGGCACGAGATGGAGCTTGAATTCGCCCCGCTCGTTGACGATGGTATGGCCGGCGTTATTTCCCGCCGAGTAGCGGGCAACGACACGCGCTTTGCGAGCGAGGAGGTCAACGATTCGGCCCTTGCCTTCGTCGCCCCACTGCCCGCCGACAACGACGACGATAGGCATGGACGTTTCCTTCTGTCCCGTCCGGCTTGCGGACGCGCGGACGGGCCTCCCAAACGGGAGGCCCGTTGGACAACGCTACAGTACGCGCCGAATACGGGGAACGGCCCGCGGCGGCGCGCGAAGAAGTGACCGTTCCCCGCATAGGCTGGAACAGATCGCCGTTCTACAGTGAGCCGCTATGGCCGATGACTCCAACATGACACCGGTAGGCCCCGGGCGGCGGCCAACCACCTACCGGGTCCGCCGTCCGCACGCCGGGATCATCCCCGTCAGCGCCACCCAGTTCGAAGCGACGGAGTACGCGGACCGCCGTCTTGGGCGGCGGGGCCGCCTCCTCAACTTCCGCGACGCCGTCATCGGCTCGAGCATGTCCAACGCGCGGCTCGTCGAAGAGCGCCTGAGCAAGAAGGTGGCGCTCGCCATCTACTCCTCAGACGCGCTTTCGTCTACCGCCTACGCCTCGCAGGAGATCCTCCTCGTGCTCGTGTTGGCGGGAAGCCAGCTGCTTACGGCGAGCCTCCCGATCGCGATCGCGATCGTTGCCCTGCTCGCTATCGTCGTCGCCTCGTATCGCCAGACGATCCGCGCCTACCCGAAGGGCGGCGGCGCCTACATCGTGGCCCACGAAAACCTCGGCGTCGGCGCCGGGCTGACGGCGGCCGCCGCCCTTCTGATCGACTACATCCTGACTGTCGCCGTCAGCATCGCCGCCTGTGTCGAGGCGATCTCCTCCGCGTTCCCCGGTGTCCACGACTACGCCGTGCCGCTCGCCGTCGCTCTCGTCTTCCTTATCGCTCTCGGGAACCTGCGCGGCCTCCGCGAATCCGGGACGGCCTTCTCCATCCCGACGTACGGCTTCGTCCTCCTCCTCGCGCTCACCATCGTCGTCGGAATGGTCGGCGTCTTCATCGGCGATTCGCCGAACATTTTCAAGGCCGGCGAACCGAGGAGCCCCGTCCACGACACGGACCCGCTCCTCTGGTTCCTCATCCTGAAGGCCTTCGCCGCCGGTTGTACAGCCCTGGCCGGAGTGGAGGCGATCTCCAATGGCGTCTCCTCCTTTAAGAAGCCAGAGGCGAAGAACGCCGCCTCTACGATGACGACGATGGCCTTCCTCCTCGGATTCCTCTTCATCGGGACGACGCTTCTGGCGCGCCACTACGGCATCGTCTTCACGGAGGAATCGAAGGAGACGGTGATGTCCCAGGTCGGCGAGGAAGTGTTCGGTGGCCGGGGCGTCCTCTATTACAGCCTCCAGGCGTTCACGGCCGGCATCCTCTTCCTCGCGGCGAACACGGCCTACAACGCATTCCCGCTGCTCGGAGCGATCCTCGCGCGGGACGGGTACCTCCCCCGCTTCTTCCACCAGCGGGGGAATCGCCTCGTCTTTAGCTACGGCATCTTCGCCCTAACGGCCTCATCCATGCTGCTCTTGATCGCCTTCAGCGCCAGCGTCACGAAGCTGATTCCGCTCTACGCCCTCGGCGTCTTCCTCTCCTTTACCCTGGCACAGACTGGCATGGTGCGCCGTTGGCTCACCCGCAAGGAGCCGGGCTGGAAACGTTCCGCCATGATCAACGGCTTCGGCGCCGTGACCACGACGATCGTCTTCTTCGTCATCCTCACAACCAAGTTCCTGGGCGGCGGCTGGATGGTCATCGTCGCCCTTGCCGGCATCGTCCCGCTCCTCTATCTGATCGGCCGCTTCTACCGCCAGCTCAAACGCGAGCTCTTCGTCTCGCCTCAGAACATCTTCGACCTGAAGGCGCACGGCCGTTCCCGTACCCCCGTGCTCGTTCCGGTCGAAGAGATAAACCTGCCGACCGTGGTCGCCCTCGGCGCGGCCTGTGAACGTTCCAGCAACGTGACGGCCGTCCACGTGAACTTCGATGCGGAGGACGACGATAGCCTGATCAATCGTTGGGCAACGCAGTTCCCGAACATCCCCCTCGTCGTCATCGATTCGCCTTACCGCACGATCGCCGAACCGCTGAGCTGGTACGTCCTCGACCGTCTGAAGGAGTGGCCTGGCGCTGTCGTCATGATGCCCCGCATCCAGGTCCGGCACTGGTACCAGCGGCCGCTCGTGAACCAGAGCCTTGGCCGCCTCAAGGTCCTTCTGAAGAAGCGCAAGACCGTCGAGTTCGTAGAAGAGCCCTTCGGCGTCGGCTAACGAACCTGGTGCCATTCTGATGCAGAGCCGCGGAGCGAACGCAGCCGACGGAAGACCGCGCGAGGTCTCCCGTCATCCACGCGGTTCCGCCATTGGCACTCGGGAGGCGGCTACCCGGCCTTCAGCGGCTTGATCACCTCTTCGGCGAACCGCAGTACCGGCTCCGTAGAGGTCACGTGCCCGAAATCGAGAACGAAATGCGTGATCCCGAGCGTCACCCATTGCTGGAGGGTGGCCAGCCAGGCCTCGCTTTCGGCGCTCGTCTTCGGCAGTGGCGCCTCGCGGGTGGCGGTCAGGATGATCGATGAGGGGTCGCGGCCGGCCGCCTCCGCCGACTTCAGAACGATATCGCGCTTGCGCACCCAATCGGCCGGATCGCGGGGCATGAACGTGTTCCACATGTCGGCGCGCCGGCCGATCATCGGCAGCATCAGCTGCTCGCCCGATCCACCGACGAGGATCGGCGGCATTGGCTGCGGCAGCGGGGGCGCGTAGGCCGATGCGATGCGGAAGTGCTTGCCTTCGAACGATGGCGCCGTCTCGCTCCACATCAGGCGGCAGATCTGGATCGCCTCTTCGAGCTGGCGGATGCGCGTGGCCCCTTTCGGGAAGTCGTAGCCGTAGGCCGCGTACTCCTCCTCGCGCCAGCCCGCGCCGATGCCGAGGATGAACCGGCCGCCGGAAAGCGTCTGCAGCGTCGCCGCCATCTTCGCCGTGAGCGCCGGATTGCGGTACCCGAGGCCGAGGACGTGGTGGCAGAGGAGGACGTTCGGGAACTTCGCCGCCAGCCACGTCATCGTCGTCCACGATTCCAGGAACGGGTCGGTCCGGCGCTCGAAACCGTAAAAGTGGTCGGCCAGCCAGACGGAGTCGAAGTGTTCGAGGGCCGTTGGCAAGATGTGTTCGGCCTGGTAGATGACGATCGGCACGTGGCCGCTTTCCGGTGGCCCGATGACGGGCGAGATCCATCCGAATTTCAGATCAGCCAAGACGGTAGCTCCTTCTCGATGCCGGTTCAGGCGCGATGATACGCGGCCGGGGGGGAACGAGTGCCGGGGTGTCGGAGTACCGGAGACAGGCCCCACCGTTCTTCGCCCCCGCAACCGGCGCTTCCACCTTCCGGCGGACGCTCTCGTCGTCCTCTATCGCGGCGCCTTCCTCTTCGGCGTCTGCCGCTGGGTCGCCTGGCTGATCTGGGCGCACGTTCTCAACGACAACGCCTTCGATCTCAGCTGGGGCGGTCCGAGCCGGGTTGTGGCCCACCGGGGCCACGGGCTGCTGATCGCGGGCCGTTGGCCGTTGGCCACGTAGAGCCACCGCGGCGTAGGATCGGCTCCCGCCCCGCGCGGAGGAGTGACCGGGTGACCCAACAACCGCCCTCACGCATGCCATCGCTCGCCCTCCCCGGGATCGAGGAGTACGCCGAAGCGCACACCAGCGCCGAGCCGGCCCACCTCCTCGCCCTTGCTGAGGAGACACGGCGGCTCTCGCCGGACGCCCGGATGATGGTCGGGCAGCTCGAGGGACGCTTCCTCACCTTCCTCGTGGCGATGCTGCGGCCGAGCCACGTCCTCGAAATCGGCTGCTTCACCGGCTATTCGGCGCTTTCGATGGCGGAGGCGCTGCCCGAAGGCGGCCGCATCACGACGCTCGACATCTCGCCCGAGCACGCCGCCATCGCCCGGCGCCACATCTCCACCAGCCCCTATGGGGACCGGATCGAGGTCCGCCTGGGGCCAGCGCTCGACTCCATCGCCGCGCTCGGCGGTCCGTTCGACCTTGTCTTCATCGACGCGGACAAGGCGAACTACCAGAACTACTTCGAGGCGGTCTTGCCAAAGCTCTCCGCCCATGGCGTGATCGCCGTCGATAACGTCCTCTGGACCGGGCGCGTGCTCGATGACGCGGGTGGGGACGACGATACGCGGGCGATCCAGGCGTTCAACCGCGCCATCGTCGCGGACCCGCGCGTGGAATGCGTGATGCTCACGGTGCGCGACGGCCTGACCCTGATTCGCAAGCGGTAGGCCGTCGCCCCGCTGACCCGCGGGCGGCCAACGCGTGGCACATCGGACGGCGTGGCCGTAAGATTGGCCACTCGGCCAGTTTTCGTGTGCGTGCGCCAGATTGGCCGCTTCGAAGGCCCGGCACATTAGCGAGGAGCCCCAAACGATGCCCGACGAACTTCACAACTACGAGAAGGTCTCAATCTACCCTCTGGACCCGGAGAAACAGGAAGAGCTGCTGAACACCCACCGTGAGTGCGTCTTCAACTGGTGCACCCAGGATAACTGGCCGATGGGCGTGATCATGTCGTACATCTGGATGGATGGCCGAGTCTGGCTCACGGCCGGCGCCCACCGCCACCGGATCTCCGCCGTCCGCCGCAACCCGAAGGTCTCCGTCGTAATCACCAGCACCGGTACGCCGCTTGGCCCCGGCAAGACGATCACGATCAAGGGCCGCTGCGTCATTCACGAAGACCGCGAGACGAAGGACAAGTTCTACCCCGCCTTCTCCCGTCACCTGAATCCGGATTCAGAGGAGCGGGCGAAATTCTTCCAGGAGTTCCTCGATTCACCCCTTCGCGTCGTCCTCGAAGTCATCCCCGAGAAGTACATCACGTACGACGGCGCGAAGATGGGCGCCCACACCGCGGGCGCCATCAGCGACGCCGACCTCGGCGAACCGAAGGAAGTCGATACCATCCGCCTGGACCGCGAGTTGAAGCGCCGCGGCCTCGCCTGAAACCAGCCGGGAGGACGCGTGCCGTTCGCGCCACGCCCGTCCTCCCGGCCGGATGCCGCTTCGCGGTACACTGCGCGCACCTCACCTTCCCGGCAGGAGCCTCCGATGAAAATCGTCATCAACCGTGCGAAGTGTCTGCGCAGCGGCCAGTGCACCTACCTTCACCCGAAGCTCCTGAAGGAAGGGCCGGACGGCTACCCCGTCGTCCTCCTCGATCCAGTGCCGGACGACCTCGAGGCGGAAGCGGAGGATGCGGCCGACATCTGCCCGAGCGGGGCGATCGACATCGAAGAATGAGGCGGCCCGCCTCGCCGTTGCCCGTTCATCACTGAACAGAGTACGTTCGCGGGGACTCCACGCCCCGAGGCACGCCATGGAATTCCGCGACACGCACGACGAATCGGCCTTCCGAAGCAGGGTCGGAACGTTCCTCGATTCCGAACTGCCGCCAGAATTCGCCGGCCGTGTCCCGGAATGGGGGCTCTTCAACGGCGGCGGCGGCGGCTGGCGCTCCGGCGATTTCCGCTCCTGGATGCGAGAGTGGACCGCGAAGCTCAACGTCCATGGCTGGGGAGCGCCCGCCTGGCCGAGGGAGTACGGCGGCGGCGGGCTGAACGTCAAAGAACAGTTTATCCTCTCCGAAGAGTTCGCCAGGCGGCGGGTGCCGCGTCCCGGCGGCATCGGCCACGGTTGGGCCGGCCCGACGATCATCGTCTACGGAACCCAGGAGCAGAAAGAGCACTACCTCCCCCGGATCATCAGCGGCGAGGACATGTGGTGCCAGCTCTTCAGCGAGCCCGGCGCCGGCAGCGACCTCGCCAGCCTCCAGACGCGCGCCGTCCGTGATGGCGACGACTACGTGGTCAACGGTCAGAAGATCTGGACGAGTGGGGCGCACGTCGCCGATATGGGCATCCTCATCGCCCGCACCGACCCCGACGCGCCGAAGCATCGCGGCATCAGCTACCTCCTCGTCGATATGAAGACGCCGGGCATCACCGTGCGGCCGCTGGTCAACATGCTGAATAGCCACGAATTCAACGAGGTCTACTTCGAAGACGTGCGCATCCCTCGCGAGGCGTTGTTGGGCGAGGAGAATCGCGGCTGGTACACCGCGACGACGACGCTCGACTTCGAACGGAGCGGCATCGCCACGAGCGTCGCCCATCAGCTCATCGCCCGTGACCTCGTGGCCTTCGCCCGCGAGACGCCATACGGCCGTTCGGCCCTCGTGGCCCGCCCATCGTTACGAAACGAACTGGCCGACCGCGCCATCGAGGCGAACGTCGAAGCCCTGATCAGCTACCGGATCATCACGCTGCAGGCGCGCGGCGAAATCCCGAACAAGGAGTCCTCGATCGCCAAGCTCTATTCGAGCGAGCTCGATGTTCGCCTGGCGACGACGGCGATGCACCTCGGCGGCCTGCACGGTCAGATCGACGACCGCGCCTCGAGCGAATCGTACGGCGGGCGCTTCGCGCGCTTCTACATGCACAGCACCACAAGCCCGATCGGCGGCGGCACGAGCGAGATCCAGCGCAACATCATCGCGACGCGGGGGTTAGCGCTGCCGCGGGGTTGATCACGAGAACCCGCCTCCTCTGTGGGGTCGAACATTCACGCGGGCGATTCGACGCGAAGGCCGGCGAGCTCGGCCGCTTCGCGCATCCGGCGGTCATAGGTCACGAGGACGTCGAGTTCCCCGCCCAGGGCGAGGGCCGAGGCGACGTGGATCGCGTCGAGGCTGCGGAGCGTGCGCGGGAGGAGCGTGCCGGCGTGCCGCAACAGCGCATCGGATGGTTCCACGAGGACGACGCGCGCGAGCGTCACGAGCGCGGCCTCAAGCGCAGCCGCGTCGGAACGGAGAACTGCACGGGGAACCTCGGTGAGTGCCAGCGAACTGCTCGCCATGCGATACCCCGTGAGAAACGTGATCAGTGCTGGCGCTTCGACCTCCCGGAGTGCGAGTTTCACAAGGCCCGACGAGTCCACGTATGCGAACCGGTCAGAACCGCTCATCGTCCCTCATCTCCTGGAGGATCTCACTCGGGGGCCGTTGTCCCGGCCGCATGGGGCGCGGTGTGAGCCCTGCTACCCCACCCTCGACCTTCGCCGGGGTCACGATTCCGAGCCGAACCAACCGCTCGAAGCCGGTCTCCTCGGCCGGCGGCGGGAGCGGCGCAAGTACGGCCACGGGCTGCCCATGGTCCGTAATCTCGATGCTTTCGCCCTGCTTGACCATGGCGATGTACTTGCTTGCGTTCTGGCGGAGCTCCCGGATGCCGATGCTGGTCATGTGCTACACGGTAGCACATTCGCCCGCCCGGCCGTCAGCGCCCGAGCCGCTCCAGCAGGAGGCGCGCCGTACGCTTCGCCGGGCTGTTCGCCTCTACCTGGGGGCCGACGCAGCCGGGGCAGCCGCCATCGCATTCGCAGGCGAGGAGGAGGGCGAGGCAGGCATCGACCAGGTCCTCGCGGATCTCGAAGAGCTTCTCGGCGAGGCCCACGCCGCCCGGGACAGCATCGTAGAGAAAGACCGTCGGCAGGCCGTTGTGGGGCGCCCGGACTTGCGTCTCCGTGCCGATATCGCGGGCGTCACAGAGGCAGTAGATCGGCGCCAGGTTCTTCAGGAGATGAGCGACGCCGACGAGGCCGGCCGCCGCCTGGTCGCGGGCCAACCCGTGCGTCGCCGTCTCGTCGAAGCTCAGCCAGTAGGCGCTGGTGTGGTGGCTCTCTTCGGGGATGGCGATCTTGCCCCAGCCTACGTTCTCGTGCGTCTGCAGCTTTACCTTCTTGAAGATCGTCGCGAGGAAGGTGATGGCCACCTCGCCAAGGTCGTGCGCGCCGCCGGGCGCCGGCTCCGTGGCGAAGCTCTCGAGCACCTTGAGTTCAACAGCGAGCTGGGCATCGGTGTAGTAGTCCACGGAGACGGGCGTGACGTAGGCCTTCTTGTCCTCCCAATCGAGGTACTCCACCTGGTACTGCTGGCCGCGATGGAAGTAGATCGCGTCTTCGTGGATGAGGAGCGGCGCGCTCGGCCGGTCGGTCTCGCCGATCACGCGGACGGTTGGTCCCTGTTCGATGATCACGAAGTTGTCCGTGCTGGCGGTGCGCAGGCTCACTTGCTCCGCCGGATAGGCCTCGCTCATCCAGTGGTAGCGGTCGCCAGAACGCTGGATGACACCCTCCTCGGCGAGGAT
Organism: Thermoflexaceae bacterium; assembly: GCA_031390305.1. Lineage (GTDB taxonomy): Bacteria > Chloroflexota > Dehalococcoidia > Tepidiformales > Tepidiformaceae > JANMTH01. The sequence goes on along the minus strand of JANMTH010000239.1, from coordinate 1,070 downwards.
GTCGAGCAGCTCATCCGTGTGCGCGCCAAACGCCTCGCCGAGGTTGAACGGCAGCTCGAAGGCGGCGCACTTCACGTGGCTGGCCAGGATGAAGAGGTTGTCGGGGTCGATCAGTCCACGTTCGACCGAGCGTTCGAAAACGAAATCCGGGTTCGCGCAAACGTACTGGTCGAGCGGGTTGGATGAGGCGACGAGGACGGAGAGCGACGTTTCCGTCGAGCGACCAGCGCGCCCGAACTGTTGCCAGAGGCTGGCCAGAGAGCCGGGATAGCCCATCACGACGCTCGCGCCCATACCGCCGATATCGATGCCCAGTTCGAGCGCGTTCGTCGCCACGACACCGCGCACGCTGCCATCGCGGAGGCCGCGTTCGATTTCCCGGCGTTCGCTCGGGAGGTAGCCGCCACGGTAGCCCTGGATCCGCTCCGGGTCGCCCGGCTTGCCGCGAAGGGCGTCCTTGAGATACGTGAGCAGCAGTTCGACACGCATCCGGCTCGGGGCGAAGACGATCGTCTGGACGCCCCCGCGAATCAGCCGCGCGCCGATATCGCGAGTCGCCTTGAGGGACGATTGGCGGATGCCCAGCTCTCGATTCACGACGGGCGGATTGTGGATGACGACGACGCGTTCGCCGGAAGGCGCTCCGTTCTCCTCTACCAGCTCCACATCGTCGCCAACGAGGGCACGGGCGAGCTCTTCCGGGTTCGCGATGGTGGCCGAGCAGAGGATGAACGTTGGGTCGCTGCCGTAGAAGTGGCAGATCCGCCGGAGGCGGCGAAGGACGTTCGCGAGGTGGCTGCCGAAGACGCCCCGATAGCTGTGGAGTTCGTCGATGACGACGTATTCGAGTGATTCGAAGAGCTTCACCCACTTCGTGTGATGGGGGAGCACGCCGCTGTGGAGCATGTCGGGATTCGTGAGGACGATGTGGCCGGCGGTGCGGACGGCGCGGCGGGCGTCGGACGGCGTGTCGCCGTCGTAGGTGAAGGTGCCGATGCCGGCCCCGAGGGCCGTGATCAGGCCGTGCAGCTCATCCAGCTGGTCCTGGGCGAGGGCCTTCGTGGGGAAGA
>JANMTH010000207.1:0-11234 GCA_031390305.1 Thermoflexaceae bacterium | reverse complement strand
CGAAGTGCTGACCAGCCCGCCAGTTGACCTGGCGGCCGAAGAAGCGGCGCTCCCCCAGCGCCAGCGCCGGCGCCAGCCGTCGCACGGTAAGCTGCGGCTCTGATCGGCCCTTCGTGGACATAGCCACACATGATGCAACTGCCATACGTCCCGTGCCAGTCCCTCTCGACGATCATCGAGCCACGGCACTTCGGGCATGACTTGGGTGGCGCTTCCTGCAAAGCCGGCATAGTGATTCCCTCCTCCAGTCACAGACTGGATGTGTGATTTCGCGAGACAAAAAAAAGAGACCGCAACCGGGCAACCCGCCCGCTGGGCCTTCTTGCTGCGTACGAGGTTAGCTGACGGGTTCGGACGGAAGGTCGCCCTATCGGCCCGCGACCCGGGCCGAATTCACCCCGAAAACTGGTTCCCCCGCTGTGCCTTACGGCACACTCCGCAGAGTTGGTGTGCGTTCCGAGCGCGTATCGCCGCTTTCGCAACGACTAGGCGGACGCTACCAATGTTAACACCAAGGTGTCAACCCCTGATTGCGACTTTCTTCACAAATTTACCGGTCGATAGGCGCCCTCTATACGGGTATTCCCTATCTGATGGCATGATGAATCCCGTCCAAAGCGCCTCTCGGCCTCCGCCGGGATTATCATACTGTGGAATGCCGCCGCTACCGAAATGAGGCGGCCGTCTGTTCCAGCCCCGCGCCAAGCGCCACCTCGGGCTTCCAGCCGAGCACGCGCGCCGCCAGCCGGCTATCGAGCCAGATCTTCCGCACATCGCCTGGGCGTGGCGGGCCGTGCCGCGCCGCGATGGTGGAGCCGGTCACGCGCCGCAGTTCGCCAAAGATCGTGTTCACGGATGTTCCCTCGCCAGTCCCTATGTTGATCGCCAGGCCATCGCCCAGGGCCAGGGCGAGGACGTTCGCCCGAGCCAGGTCGCCCACGTACACGTAGTCCTTCATCTGCTCGCCGTCGCCGTCGATCGTACACTCCTCGCCAGCCAGCATGCGCGCAAGGAAGATAGCGACCACCCCCGCTTCACCGTTCGGGTCCTGCCGCGGCCCATAGGCGTTCCCGTATCGGAGGACCGTCGCCCTCAGCCCACGTGTCCGCGCCATCAGCTCGATGTACAGCTCTCCCACCCGTTTCGAAAGCCCGTAGTTCGAGAGCGGCAGCGTCGCCTGCCCCTCATCGACGGGGACGGCCGCGGGGTCGCCGTAGAGCGCCCCACCCGTCGAGGCGTAGATCAGCTTGGCGACCGCATACCGCAGGCAGAGGTCCGCCACGCGGGCCGTTCCGCCACCGTTGACTTCGAGGTCGTGGACGACGTCGGCGGTGCTTACCTTCACGCTCGCCTGGGCGGCATGATGGTTCACGACATCGGGCCGGAAGGCATCGAAGATCCGCTCCGCCTCGTTACTGTGGATATCGACTTCGTGGAGCGGCGTCCCGCGCGGCACGTTCCCACGCCTCCCCGTCGCCAGGTTATCGAGCACCCGCACCTCGTGGCCCGCCGCGAGATATGCCTCGACAACGTGCGACCCGATGAAGCCAGCCCCGCCCGTAACAAGAATCTTCACGTCCTCGACCTCCAGGCGCCCGCGCCAACGCGAGCATTCATCCACGCGCTCGCCAGCGCAACCGGCGTCACGCCGAAGCCTTGTCCCGCAGGCGGGCGAGCCCCCAGCCGATGGCCGCACAGGCCGTCCCGGCCACCAGGCCGCCAACGAACAGCGGTACAGCGAAGCTCGCGAACGATGCGCCGCTGCTCATCTGAGCGTACTTGGCCAGGGCGATGTTGGCGCCGAAGCCGATGGCGAATCCCCAGGCCGTCCAGCCGACTTCGTGAGGAGAACTTCCAACTCCCATCTCGTTGAGCACCTCGCGCAGCGGGGAGGCCGGCGTGGTGGCACGCGGGCCCAGCTTCGCCGCCTCGGCCTCGAGAGCCGCGACGAGCTCCTGGATGAGTTCCTCAGGGATCTCGTCCAACATCCGTTCGTTTCGCCGGAAGTCCCCGGCGGCGGGGCGCGACGGCGCAACCAGAGGCGCCGCCGTGGCCGGCGCGCGGCGCTCCCGGCCCAGGCAATCGCGGCAACGGTCGGCTCCCTTGCGCCAATCGTCGAAAAGGAGGGCGCGGCCGCAATCGCCGCAGCGTGCCCGTGGCATCGTATCGTTCAAGCTAACCCTCTGTCGGGGGCGTCCCCTCATGGGGGGGCGTCGGCTGGGATGTGGGAGTCGCCGTTGGCGTGGCTGTTGGCGTGGGGCTTGCCGTCGCCGTCGGCGTTGGCGTGTTCGTGGCGCTGGCCGTAGCTGTGGGAGTGGCGGTCGCCGTCGCCGTCGCCGTTGGTGTCGGCGTACTGGCCGGGGTCGGAGTCTGCGTGGCCGCCGGCGTCGTCGGGTTGGCGAGGCCAAGGCTCGTAGGCGTTCGAGTGGCCGTCGCCGACGGCGCCAACGTGACCGTCGCCGTCGCCGTCGCCGTCGGGCTGGGCACGAACTTGCCCTGTTCATCGACCGCCGCAAGGACTTCGTTGGCGGAACCATCGAAGAGTTCGAGGCCGGCACTGTTTTTCTGGAGCTGCTGAAGGAGCGACGGGAGCCGCGAGCCCGCGCCAGCCGTGGGTGCGCCTGGCGTCGCCACCGCCCCGGTCGCCGCTAATCCCAGGCAGCCCGCGCTCGCCAGCGCCGGACCCAGGAGGAGGGTGAAGGCAACGAGACGGAGGCCGCGGAGGCGAAAGCGCTTCATCTCTCCACCCTAGGCCTGTAGGCGGGGGCGGCCAATCGGGAGGCCGCCGATGCGCGCCGGGGAAGTCCCGCATGGTCAAGCCTCGCAGACCCTTACGCTGGAAGCCCGATGCCTTCCACGGCTCGACCGGGCGCGCGAGAAGGGCCGCCCATCCTCGCGGTCCGTTCTCCGCGGGCCGTTTCCCAGCCCAACAGACCGGGCCCTTCCTTAGCGGATGACGGCGATGGGCATCGTCGCTGAACGGAAGGGCAACCCATCAACGATGGCCCGGACTTCGACGATCACGCGTGTGTTGGCGAAGGTTCGCCGGTCCCCATCGGTGATCGCCACTTTCCAGCTGTTGTCGGCCTGTTTCACGGCCGGCGTTGCCGTCTCCGCCGCTACCCAGGCGTGCGTCCCCGGGTCCCAGTACTTGGCGTCCGCCTCCCGCTTGAGGATGACGCTCACGCTCGCCGGCGTCGTCGAACCGGTCGATACCAGGAAGGCGAGCCGGCTCCGCCCCATCGCCGCCAGGCCGGGTGAGGTGAGCGTCAGCTGGTTCGAGGTTTGGAGGATCGGCGAACCCACGGCGAACGCCACGCTCGGCGAGGTGCCACCGCCCGGCGCGGGGTTCACCACCGTAACGTTGACACTCCGCGTCGTGAGGACATCCGCGCCGCTGATCGCGGCCGTGAGCTGCGTCGCCGTGACGTAGGTCGTCGTCCGGTCGGCGCCATCCCAGCGGACGACGCTGCCGGGCACGAAGCCAGTCCCGTTCACCGTCAGTGTCAGGGCGCCGCTGGCCGCGCTCACACCCGTGGGATTGAGCGTCACAACCGCCGCCGCCGGGTTGTTGATCGTGAGCGAGACCGGGGAGGACGAGCCGCCACCAGGCGGGCCGTTGAAGACGGAGATCGCCGCCGACCCGGCCACGCCAATATCGGCCGCGCTGATCGACGCCGTCAGCTGGTTACCCGAAACATAGGCCGTTACCCGCGCTACGCCGTTCCAACGAACTTCGGATCCCACAAGGAAGCCCGACCCATTCACCGTAAGGGTGAAGCCGACCGTCCCCGCCGTAACCGGCGCCGGCGTCAGCGAGGTGATCGCCGGAAAGGAGTTGTCGATGGCGAAGGTGACACCGCTGGATAGGCCGCCGCCCGGTCCCGGCGTGAAGACGCGGACCGTCGCCGTCCCCGCCGTCGCAAGGTCCGTCCCAGGTATCGAAGCCGTAAGCTGGCCCGCGTTCACGAACGTCGTCGGCCGGTCGGCGCCGTTCCAGCGCACCACCGAGGCGGGGACAAAGTTCGAGCCCGTCACCGTAAGTGCGAACGCCGCCCCGCCAACGGCCGCCCCGGAAGGCGACAGCGCGACCAGGCTCGGCGAAGGGTTCGGCGTGCTCGTAACGCTGAAGGCCACCACCAGGGAGGTCCCACCGCCAGGAGCGGGGTTAAAGACAGAAACATTCGCCGTCGCGGGCGCCGCGAGGTCGCCCGTCAGGACCTCCGCCGTAAGCTGCGTTGCGCTGATGAACGTCGTTATCCGGGCCGAGCCATTCCAGCGCACCACGGCGCCCGGCACGAAGCTGCTGCCGTTGACCGTGAACGTGAAGCCAGGGCTGCCAGCGTTGGCCGTCGCCGGCACCAGCGATGTCACCAGCGGGGCCGGGTTCGGCGCCCCCGTCACCGTGAAGCCGAGGCCGTTGGAAAGCCCGCCACCCGGCGCTGGGCTGAACACGGTCAGCGTCGCCGCGCCCTGGGCGCCCACGTCCCCCGAGGGAACGGCGGCCGTCAGCTGCGTCGTGCTCACGAAGGTGGTAACACGGTCCAGCCCGTTCCACCGGACCACGGAATCGGCCACGAAGTTCGAACCGTTGACCGTGATGTTGAAGTTCGGGCTCCCCGCCGCCGCCGACGACGGAGAGAGCGACGTCAGCGATGGCGTTGGGTTGCTGTTCTGAATGCTCAGCGAGAGGATGTTCGATCCGCGCGTCGCGCCGAGCGTGCTCCCGCTGGTCGTATCGCCGTTGTAATACGCCGTCACCGTGTATGTGCCCGCGAAGGGCGTACCGAACTGCACGCCGCTCTGTCCGATACCGCAGTTCAGGCCGCTCGAAAGCAGGTAGGTAAAGGCCACGGCTCCGAATGGCCCCGTGACGCTGAAGTCGCCCGCCGCCATCGGCGTCACGGGGCTCAACGTACTCGTGCCGGCCACCATCGAAGGGTCCTGGGGGAGGCCCGCGGCCGCGTCGTTCGCGTCGTCGGGAGAGACGCTCGCGGTACACACGGCGACCGTTCCGCCCACTACCCAGGGCGGCGCGGCCCCGCCGGGCGCCGGCAGGGTGACCGTTTGCAGGCCAACCTCGCGGACCGGGATGATGCGCCGCGCGCTCCCATCGCTCGCGCCCTGGGCTTCCGCCAGGGGCAGGCCAAGGCTCGGCGCCACCACCAGCGCGACCATGTCGTCGCCCGTCGCGGTATCGGCCGAACGAACTTGGAAGCTGACCGTCGAACCGTCGCTCACTACGCTCCCGGTACAGCGGGCCGCGTTCCCGGCGAGCGAGGCCACGCCGGTGCCGCCCGGACAGCTAATCGTGCCCGTCTGGATATCCGCCTGGCTTACCTGGACCTCGATCGGCGAAGCAGCGGCGCCGATGATCCCCAGGGCGTGGTTGAACGTCACCGTGACCGTCGTCAGGCCGCCTTCGTACACCTCGCTCGGCCCGGCCGACGATGTGACGGTGACATTCGCGTTGGCGCCGAGGATGTTCGTGACCGTGAAACCGCCGACGGAGACATCGAGCAGGTCTCCGCTGACCGTGTTGTCCGGCGTGTCGCCAGCGTTGCGAAACCCGCTCGAAGCGTCGGTGAACAGTCCCTGGATTGCGGCGGCGGAGTAGACCGTGCCCGCGCCCGCCGCGTCTACCGTGAAGTTCAGGACGATCTCCTGGGTGGTGCCGGTTTGCAGGGCCCCGGCGGCGATGCTCCCCGCGCCCACGACGCAGCGCACGTAGCCCGGCGATGGCAGGTTATCGGCACAGGACGTGAGGATGTTGCCGGACTGCTGCCCATACCCCTGGAACGAAAGGTTCGCGGGCTTCTTCAGGTCGAAGACCACGGGCCCCCCGAAGGCCGGTGGGCTGGTCACGCCATCCCCGGCCACATCGATCGTGAAGCTCACGGTCGAACCGACCTGAACGACCCCTCCAGCCGCCGGCGATTGCGAGACCGTATACATTATGGCGTCTTCCGGTGTCGCGCTGGCATGGTGAACGCTCCGCGCGCCGAGGAGGACAACGAGCGCCGCGAGGGCAACCGCACCCGCGCGGGCAGCGGCCGGCGAAAGGCTGGTCCGTGCCATCGCGCTCGCTCCCATCAGTTCGTGTAGGCGATGGAGACGCCGCGCAGCTTCGTCCCCGCTCCACCTGTCAGATCGACGACGAGGAAGTAGACGTTCGCCTTGTTGTCCACGGTATGGGCGAAGGCCGAGGCCGTCAGCGGCGAAGCGCCAGACCCGGAAAGGACCTCGACCAGCTTGAAGATCTGTCCAGCGCTGCTACCGTTACTCAGCGGCGTGTAGTCGAGGCGGACCTGGACATCCCCTCCCGCCGCCTCGAACGCCGCCGTCATCGATGTCACCGAGACTCCGTCCGGGAGGTGAACGGGGGAGAAGTAGCGCTTCGACGCCTCATCCGTGCCGATCGGATTGATCTGGTTGAACGACTTCTCGTAGAGCGCGAGGTCGCTCATCGGCATGAACGTGCTCGCCGCCACCGCGAAGTGCCCGGATGCGGGACCGGCCGTGTTGGCGAGACCGGGGAGCGCACCGCTCTCGCCCGTGAGGTGAATCCAGACCGCGTCGCCAGTCGCAATCTGCGCCAGGGTGTTGCCGTACGCCGGGAGGCCAGGCGCATAGAGGTCGTACTGCTGCTTCGTCGTGTTCCAGCGGTAGACCGCGGAGTAGTTGCTCCCCAGCGGGGCGAGCGCTTCCGAAGGCGGCTTCGACGGGCCGAAGTAGGGAACGTTGTTCCAGCCGCGTACAAGCTGCGTGGCCGCGCGGGCGTCGCCATCGCCGCCCAGCACCATGCCGAAGGCGGCGATACTCGCGAGCGCCACCGGCGGAAGGACCGTTTTCCAGTGTCTCACCACGCAACCTCCGGGGCTCCACGGCCAGCGCGGAGCGATCTATCCGAGGAGTAGCATGGGAATCCGGCCCGTCAGCCTGAATGGGCGTTCGCCCCCCTAACGCCCGGCCCGACCCCTGCTGGCCGGGCGCCAATACCCTGAGAGGGAAACGAGAAGGCCCGGACATTACCGGGCCTCTCCATCGCGCTCGTTCGCGTCAGCGCGCCTACTGAACTCGTTCTGCTACCACGACGTCGCGGCTGATGTACTCCTGGCCAGTCGAATCAAGCGCCCCGCCGCAGGTGATCATCGTGATCCACTCTTTGTCGGCCGGCTTCTCCCGCGGCCAGATGATCGCGCCCATATCGATGGTGTCGCGGTGGTACTGGTTCTTCGAAACGACCTTGTACTTGTACTCGCGGCCGTCTTCCATCACCACGGAGATGTCATCGCCAGCGACCGCCTTGGCGAGGTTAACGAACGGCGCCGGGATGCTGCGGTAGTACACGTGCGCCGAGAAGATCGCGTTCCCCTTGAAGTTCGTCTCGGGCGGGTAGACGTTGAACGCACTCCAGCCGATGTTCTCCGGGCTTACGCGCCCCGGCTTGTCGTACACGTAGTACCAGCCGATGTGCGTGTTTTCGCCTTTCGGCGTCTCCATCTCGTTCTTGTCGTTGATCGCCAGGTTCTCGATCGGGAAATCGACGTTGAAGCGAGGGATCTTCATCCGTGCGACCGCGCCGTTATACGGCGTGGGCGAGGGCGTCGGCGAAGGCGTCGGCGAATTGGTCGCCGTCGCCGTGGGAGAGGGCGTGCTCGTAGCCGATTCGGTCGCCGTTTGCGTTGCTGCCGGCGCCTGTTGCTCTTTGCCACCACAGGCCGCCGCCACGATGAGCACGCCTGCGCCCACGAGGAAAAGCAAGCCTGGCAGGATTCGAGTTCGCTTCACGAGGGCCTCCGTATCAGGGCGAAACGCTCCCCTTTAACCATCTTCGGCACTGCACGCCCAACAGTGTAGCCCGGCCGCAAGGTTGCTTTACGCAACCTAACCCGAGGGGTGGGCGCCTACTGGATGATCCGTTCCGCGATCACGACATCGCGGTCGAGGTACTCGCCCCAGCCCTGAGAGCTCGTCTTCTGGAATCGGCCGCCACAGGTGATCATCGTGATCCACTCCGCCCCGTCTGGCCGGGCTGGCGCGACCGCCTCGTTCATTCCGCCCCGGCCCTTTCCGTTAGCGTCGATCAACTCGCCCATCGGTATCGCGGTAACGTCGTACCGCTCCTTGAAGATCACGCGGTAGCGGTACTCCAGCCCGTTCTCCATCACCACCACGATCTCGTCGTTCCGATCCAGTTCGGCAAGCCGCTTGAACGGCCCGAGGATGTTCGGCCAGTAATCGACATGCGCCGAGAAGAGCGCGTTCCCCTTGAAGCCGGGCTTGCTGTACATGTCGTACCAGCCCGTATTCAGCGGGTCGCGGGGCGTGTCGAGCTGATTCGTGTTCGCCACGAACCCGATCGTTTCAACCGCGGAATCGACCTTGAACTTCGGGATCTTGAAGCGTGCCATGGAACCGTTGAACGGCTCCGGCGTCGCCGTTGGCGTCGCGGCTTGCGTCGCCCTCGACGTTCCTGTCGCCGTCGCTGTCGCCTCCGAAGTCGCGGTCACTTCGGCCGTGACCACCACGAAGCGGTCCTCCTTCGCCTCGGTCGGGTTCTGATCCGAACGCACGAAGCCAACGACCAGCATCGCCGCCCCCGCCACGAAGGCGACGAGCGCGAGACCACGGAGCAGCTTCATCGGACGCAGTGCGTTTTTCATCTTGCCTTCCTGGTACTAACTCGAGAAAGTCTACGGTAAGTGAGCGCGCCCTCCGGCCTGGATGGCTCCCCTCGCCCAGCGCACTGGGAGAGGGGTTGGGGGTGAGGGCAAGATGCCCGGCAACGAACCCAACTTACTCAAGTGAGTACTATCTTATACGAAACCGGTGGACAGAAAGTGGAAGGATCGAGCTATTCGGCCGCCGGTTTGTGAAGCCGCCGGCTCAAGGCGAGGCCCGCGCCGCCGCCGGCCAGCGCCACCAGCCCGCCGGCGACCAGGAGGATCGGCCAGGCGGAGCCGCCCTCGCCACCGCCGGGTGTCCCGCTTCCGCCGGCCGCGGAGGCCGCGCTGGACGCGTCTCCGGGCGTGCGCCCATTCCCCGGCGGCGATTCCGAACCGCGCGCCACCGGCGTCAGGGTGATGTCGTCGGTCGGTGGCGTGCCCGTTGGCCGGGGCGGCGTCCCAGTCCCCGGGTCGTCCGATGGCGGCGAGTTCGTCTGGCTCGCGCCCGGCCGCGCCGTCGGCGTCGGCGTGCGGGAAGGCAGCGGGATGGGCGTCCCCGAACCCACGTTCAGGTTCACTTCCTGGGGGCCAGGCTTCCAGGCCGCCGTCTGCTCGGCCGTGCGCCCGGCGATCGTGAAGGTGACCGTCTTCCCCTCTCGCCCGCAACCGGCCTTCTGCGATTCATGCATCACGTTCAGGACGTAGGTGCCGATGCCGTCTTCGATCGCGTAGCGGAGCCCGGGGCCAATCTGCGTGCAATCCTGGCCATCGACGAAGGCCCGCAGATCCGTATCGGCCGGCGGCGCCGCACCATCGATACTCGCCGTGCCGAAGAAGGTGGAGGGTATCTGCGGCTGAGCGGCGACGGACGATGCCCCATGAGCGAACACCGCGAGCAGGACGAGAAGAATAGCCCGCATGTTCTCCAGCCTATCGCCACCCCTGCCTACGCCGCAAAGCCATATCGCGTTCGCCTGTTTCACACATGGCCCATAGATTATGTTGCAGGCGATTGCGAGGGAGAGAGAACGGTTGGCCCAGATCGGGGAGACCCTTCAGCAGGCACGGACGCGCCGCGGGCTGACGATCGAGCAGGTCGCCCAGGATACGCGCATCTCGGCACGCTTCATCCAGGCGCTCGAAGCGAACGATTTCGCCGCTCTGCCGGCCCCTGTCTACGTTCGCGGCTTCCTCCGCTCCTACTCCAACTACCTCCGTCTCGACGCCGCGCCGCTGCTCGCCGCGCTCGAATCCGGGGGAACGATGCTTCCCGGCCCCGACGCCTTCGTTGGCGGCCCGGCGGCGCCCGCCCCACCCCGCCGCGGAGCTGACCCCTTCGCCCGGCCGGTCGCGCCGCCGCAGCCCCGGGCGCCCGCGCCTCAATTCCGCCGCGAAACGCCGGATGACTCCAACGCCGCCCCTCCGCGCGCCGCCCCACGCGCTCGCGCCGCTCCACCCCCGCCGCCACCCCCGGCCTACGGCGACGATGGGGACGCGGATGAGGGCTATTACCGGCGCGGCGGCGCGTGGGACAGCTACGACGACGACGGCCCCCGAAACACGCGCGTCCTCGTTGTCGCCCTCGCCGCCATCCTCGTCGTGCTCGGCGGCCTCGGTCTTGCTGTCGTTATGACGAGCGGCGACGACGATGGGGACTCCCAGTCCGCCGCCGTCGATGGCACGCCGCAGGGCGGCCAGACCGTCATCGCCGTCGGCTCGGCAACCGCACGGCCTTCGGCCACCACCACACCACGCACCGGCACGCCAACGGCGGCCGGCACTACGACCGGCACACCCGGCGGCACCACCCCGACCCAGACCACCGGCCCGGGAACGCCAACACCAACAAGCGCGCCGGGCACGCCAACGCCGACACCGGCCGCGACCGCCACCCCGACCCCGGCCGCGCCGACGCCAACCCCCACCTCGGCGCCGCCCACACCTACCCCGACGGAGCCGCCAACGCCCGAACCCACTCGGACTCCGCCCGGGGGTTCGTTCGCCCTCTGCGACCCGGATGGCACGAGCTTCGATTGCGGTCCTACACCGCTGCGCGTCATCTGCCTGCCGAACGGCTTTTGGTTCGTCGATCCTCAACCTCACGCATACGTGCCGCTTCCGTCGGGCTGGCGCGAAACGACAGCTGGGCGCCCCGGACTGGCGCCCTTCGCCTGCGGCTAATCAGGCTCTCTGTGGCCTCCGCCCTCCCGTAACCCTTACGTAACGCCCCCGCCACCCTACTCCCCCGCCACGAACTCCCCGAAGGGTCGATCACCCTCACAGGACCACCGCGCGGCGACGCGGGGTCACGGGGTGGGAACGTGCAGCGACCACGTCGGTTCGGGCTGGCCTGGCGAAAGCGCCTCGGACTGTGGAGCGCAGGGGCGACGGCTGGCCTCGCCCTCGCGGCCGCGATCACGTTCGCCAATCCCGGCGCCGGCCGGGTCGCGGACGACCCGATCGCCCTGGCCGCGCCGGCTCAGCCAGAGGCCGTCAGCGCCACACTGCCCCCAGGCCTGCCAGAATCCGAGCCAGACACGAATGTCGCCGCACCGGTGCAGGCCG
>JANMTH010000198.1:0-6717 GCA_031390305.1 Thermoflexaceae bacterium | reverse complement strand
GCAAGAGCGCGGCCAGGCCAAGGCCGAGCAGCGCGCGATTTCCTGGGATCCTGAGCATCGTCGTGGTGCTCCTCTCTGTCGATTGAGCAACGGGGAATGCTCCTCACATGAGTTGTTCGCGTTGGTTGGCCAGACATCCTCCCCTCACCCCCCAACCCCTCTCCCAGCGCGCTGGGCGAGGGGAGTCATCAGGCCTGGGACCCGGCTCGATTGCCGCGGACTATCTCCGGTTGGCACACCGGATTCTCGTCCTTGTCTGATCACTTCAACGACGGGCGCGGCCCGGAAGTTCCAGTGATGAGCGGGCGTCTTGCCACCACGTGGCCAGAGAGGCCGGGTCCTGAGGGTCCGCCCACTCGCCTGGGCTTGTCCGGGCCATCTTTCCCGTTCCTTACCCGCCATCTTTACCATGGGTTCAGGTCCGGCGATCTACGGTTGATCGCAGAGATATCGCACCCGGGAGGATGCCATGAGAGTCCTGGTTGTCGAAGACGAAGAACCGATCGCGAGCGCCATCGAGCGCGGGCTGACGAAGCTTGGCTACGCCGTCGATGTCGCGGGCGATGGTATCGAGGCGCTCGAAAAGGCCGCCATCAACCTCTATGACGTGGTCTGCCTCGACCTCAACCTGCCGCGGCTCGATGGGGCGGAGGTCTGCCGCCGGCTGCGCGAGGAGCGCTACGCCGGGGGGATCATTATGTTGACCGCCCGCAGCTCCATCCGCGAGCGGGTCGAGGGGCTGGACCACGGCGCGGACGACTACCTGGTGAAGCCGTTCGCCTTCAGCGAGCTGGCGGCGCGCATTCGGGCGGTCACCCGGCGCGAGGGCAGCCTGCGCGAGCCGGTAATCACGACGCGCGGCCTCGAACTGGACCCGAACACGAACCGGGCGAAGCGGGACGAGCAGGAGATCCACCTGACGCCGAAAGAGTTCTCGCTGGTGTACTACCTGGCCCGCAACGAAGGACGGGCGGTACCCCAGGAAGAGCTGCTGGAGCACATCTGGGACGAGCACGCGAACCCGTTCACGCAGACCGTGAAGGTGCACATGAACAACCTCAGGCGCAAACTGAACGAAGGCTTCCCGGACCAGCTCATCGAGACGATCCGGGGGAAGGGGTACGTCCTTTAAGGTGCAGATGCCGCCAGTCACCCGGACCGTCCGCTTCCGTCTGACGGTCTGGTACTCGAGCCTGATGCTCGTCTTCGGGATCGCGTTCGTCGTCGCCCTGAATCTGGCGGCGCGACTGGACCGGCCGGATTACATAGCCGTAAGCGACCTCCGGTTCCTGCCCGTGCGCGAAGTGCCCGGCGGCGCGATGGATGTCGACCAACGGTTCGCCATCGTTGAACTGGCCGTCGCCGAGGAGTCGCTGTACGACCAGAACCTCAACAACCTTCGCAACTGGTCGCTAATCGCCGTCGTCGGGCTGGCGGCGGCGTCCGGCCTGGGTGGGTACGTGCTCTCCGGGATGATGCTCCGGCCGGTCCGCGATATCACGCGGGTGGCTTCGGAGATCGGTGCGACCAATCTCGGCCAGCGGATAAACCACCAGGGGCCAGACGACGAGTTGAAGGCCCTGGCCGATACGTTCGACGGGATGATCAACCGGATCGAGCACTCCTTCGAGCAGCAACGCCAGTTCGTGCAGGACGCCTCGCACGAACTGCGGACACCGCTCGCCGCCATCCGCACGAACATCGAGGTGGCGGAGATGGACGGCGAAGTGAGCCCCGATGAGTACCTCTCGCTCTTCGAGACGGTGAAGACGCAGACGGAGCGGCTGACACGTCTGACCGATGACCTGTTGCTTCTGACGGTCTCGAACGACCGCATGCAGCTCGAGCTCGAGCCTATCTCGCTGTACGACCTCGGCCGCGAGGTGATCAGCCAGCTGACGCCGGTCGCCGGGACGCGTGAAGTGACCCTCCGGGTCGATGGTTCTCCCGAGGTCGAGGCGGAAGCGCACCCTGACCAGATCTATCGCTGCGTCTTCAACCTCGTAGAGAACGCGATCAAGTACTCGGGCGCGGGTTCGGCGGTGTCGGTCCGTGTTTCGCGCCAGGGAGACCGGGCGGAGATCGCGGTCGGCGACAACGGCGTGGGCATCCCCGCCGACGTGCTGGCCAATGTCTTCGACCGCTTCTACCGGGTGGATAAGGGCCGGAGCCGGCGCGAAGGCGGCACGGGTCTCGGCCTCGCTATCGTGAAGGAGCTGGTCACGGGGATGGGCGGGACGGTGGTGGTCGAATCGAAGGAAGGCGCCGGGACGACGTTCCGGATCAGCCTGAAGGCATCGGCCGCGCCGGAAGCGCCGGTTCGGAGCGCCAGCGCGAAGGCGGCGGCGCAGACGGCCTGAGGGGCGGAGGGCCCTCGCGGGCGACTCGGGACGGGGGGCTGGTGGGGTTACGTTGCGGCGCGTTGCGGCGCCGCACGACGGTCAGACCGGTGAGAAGCAGCCTGGCGCGACCGCTCCCGTCTGGTCGCGGTACTGTTCTGGGCTGGCCCGCGCGGGCGACTCGGGACGGGGAGCTGGTGGTGGGTTACGTTGCCGGGCGTGGCGCCCTCACCCCGGGTAGGGATTCTGCTCTCCCAGTGCGCTGGGCGAGGGGTGAGATGACCGGTGGACTACGTGTTGCGGTGGGTGGTGTCGGGGAGCGATGTCTCGCCCATCAGGTAGAGATCGATGCCGCGGGCGGCGTCGCGGCCCTCGGCGATCGCCCAGACGATGAGCGACTGGCCGCGCGTCATGTCGCCGGCTGTGAAGACGCCGGGGATTGAGGTCATCTTGGTGTCGTCGGCCTTGACGTTGCCGCGGGCGTCCAGTTCGACGCCGAGCTGTTCGATCATCCCGGGCTTTTCCGGGCCGAGGAAACCCATCGCGAGGAGGAGGAGGTCGCAGTCCTCTTCGAACTCCGTGCCCGGGACCTCTTTCATCACCTGGCGGCCGTCCTCGTTCATGAACTCGACGCGCACGCCGTGGAGCTTCTTGAGGACACCGTTTTCTCCGGAAAGCGACTTCGTGAGGATGCTGTAGTCGCGGTCTCCGCCCTCTTCATGGGCCGATGACGTGCGGTAGATGACGGGCCAGGTGGGCCAGGGGTTGGCGTTGGAATCGCGGTCAGGAGGCGGCTTCGGCAGCAGTTCGTACTGCTTGATCGAGGCGCAGCCCTGGCGGTGGGCCGTTCCCAGGCAGTCGGCGCCGGTATCGCCACCACCGAGGATGATGACGTGCTTCCCGGCGGCGCTGATGAACACTTCGTTGGGGATCTCGTCGCCGGCGTTGCGCTGATTCTGAAGCGGGAGGTATGCCATCGCGGGGTAGACACCGGTCAGTTCGCGGCCGGGCACGGGGAGATCGCGGGCGGCGGTGGCGCCACCGGCGAGGCAGATCGCGTCGTACTCATCGAGCAGGGCGCGGGCGCTGGTATCTTCGCCGATGTTGACGCCCGGCTTAAAGGTCACGCCCTCGGCCTCCATCTGGTCGAGACGGCGGTCGAGGAATCGCTTCTCCATCTTGAAATCGGGGATGCCGTACCGAAGGAGCCCGCCGATCCGGTCGGCCCGTTCGTAGACATCGACATCGTGGCCGGCGCGGGCGAGCTGCTGGGCGCAGGCGAGGCCGGCGGGGCCAGAGCCGATGACGGCGACGCGCTTGCCGGAGCGCCTCTCGGCCGGCTCGGGCGTCACCCAGCCTTCGTCCCAGGCGCGTTCGATGATCGACAACTCGACCTGCTTGATCGTCACCGGGTCGTCGTTGATGCCGAGGACGCAGGCGGCCTCGCAGGGTGCCGGGCAGAGCCGCCCGGTGAACTCGGGGAAGTTGTTCGTGGCGTGGAGCCGGTCAATCGCCTCGCGCCAATGGCCGCGGTAGACGAGGTCGTTCAAATCGGGGATGACGTTCCCAAGCGGGCAACCGGAGTGGCAGAAGGGGATGCCGCAATCCATGCACCGGGCGGCCTGGTCGTGGAGCTTTTGGGGCGGGAACTCGTCGTAGACTTCGAGCCAGTCGTGCAGCCGTTCGGGGACGGGGCGGCGGGTAGGCCCTTCACGTCCGAACTCCATGAATCCGGTGGGCTTAGCCACGGGCAGCCCCCACCGCTTCCGCCTGGCGCTCGCTCGCTTCGGCGACTTCCCTCTGCTCGCGAAGGACCCGCTTGAAGTCGGTCGGCATCACTTTCACGAACTTTGCGGCGACGGTGGGCCAATCGGCGAGGAGACGCTCGGCGACGGTGCTGCCGGTGTACTCGAGGTGGTGGCGGAGGAGGTTCAGGACGGTGGTCATGTCCTCTGGCTCTTCAAGCGGTTCGAGGCCGACCATCTCCTTGTTGCAGCGAATGGAGAAATCGCCATCGGGGTCGTAGACGAAGGCCATGCCGCCGCTCATACCGGCGGCGAAGTTTCGGCCGGTGGGGCCGATGACGACGACGCGGCCGCCAGTCATGTACTCGCAGGCGTGGTCTCCCGTGCCTTCGACGACGGTGAGGGCGCCGCTGTTGCGGACGGCGAACCGCTCGCCGGCGACGCCACGGAAGAAGGCGTAGCCGCTGGTGGCGCCGTACAGGGCGACGTTGCCGATGACGATGTTCTCTTCGGGCACGAAGGTCGCTTCACGGTCGGGGAAGACGGCGATCTGGCCACCGCTCAGGCCTTTGCCGATGTAGTCGTTGGCATCGCCCTCCAGGCGAAGGGTGACGCCGGAGGGGATGAAAGCGCCGAAGCTCTGGCCCGCCGAGCCACGGAAGGAGATGTCGATCGTGTTGGCGGGCAGGCCGGTGTTGCCGTAGCGGCGCGAGATCTCACTGCCGAGCATGGTGCCCACGGTCCGGTTCACGTTGCGGATGGGCAGTTCGAGCTTGACCGGGTCGCCGCGCTCGATCGCCCCGGCGGCGAGTTCGATGAGCCGGTTATCGAGCGCGCGATCGAGGCCGTGGTCCTGGATGGTGACGCAGTGGGTTGGGACATCGTCGGGCATTTCGGGGCGGTAGAAGATGGCCGAGTAGTCGAGGCCCTGGGCCTTCCAGTGGTCGATGGCGCGGTGCATGTCGAGGAGGTCGCTGCGGCCGACCATCTCGTTGACGGTGCGGAAGCCGAGCTGGGCCATGTAGCCGCGCACTTCTTCGGCGATGAACCGGAAGAAATTGATGACGTGTTCGGCGCGGCCTTCGAACTTCTCCCGAAGCCGGGGATTCTGGGTGGCGATGCCGACGGGACAGGTATCGAGGTGGCAGACGCGCATCATGACGCAGCCCATGACGACGAGCGGGGCGGTCGCGAATCCGAACTCCTCGCCGCCGAGGAGCGCGGCGATGACGACGTCGCGGCCGGTCTTCAGCTGGCCATCGACTTCGACGACGATGCGGTCGCGGAGCTTGTTGAGGACGAGCGTCTGCTGCGTCTCGGCGAGGCCGAGTTCCCAGGGGATGCCGGCGTGCTTGAGCGAGGTGAGTGGGCTGGCGCCGGTGCCGCCGTCGTGACCGCTGATCAGGACGACATCGGCCTTCGCCTTGGCGACGCCGGCGGCGACCGTCCCGACGCCGACCTCGGCGACGAGCTTGACGCTGATCCGTGCCCTTGGGTTGGAGTTCTTGAGGTCGTGGATGAGCTGGGCGAGGTCTTCGATCGAGTAGATATCGTGGTGCGGGGGAGGGCTAATGAGGCCGACGCCGGGCGTGGCGTGTCGAACCTCGGCGATCCAAGGGTAGACCTTGTGGCCGGGAAGCTGGCCGCCCTCGCCGGGCTTGGCGCCCTGGGCCATCTTGATCTGGAGTTCGTCGGCGTTGACGAGGTATTCACTGGTGACGCCGAAGCGGCCGGAGGCGACCTGTTTGATCGCGCTGCGGCGGGAATCGCCGTTGGCGTCGGGGACGTAGCGGCGGCGGTCTTCACCGCCCTCGCCGGTGTTGCTCTTGCCCCCGATCCGGTTCATGGCGATGGCCAGCGTCTCGTGGGCTTCCGCCGAGATCGACCCGTAGGACATCGCCCCGGTCTTGAAGCGCTTGAAGAGGCTCTCGACGGACTCGACCTCTTCGATCGGCACCGGCGGCCGGTCGGGCTTGAACTCGAAGAGCCCGCGCAGGGTCGCCATGTGCTCGGCCTGGTTATCGACGAGGCCGGTGTACTCGCGGAAGACCTTCGCCTGGCCCG
The DNA here is from genome assembly GCA_031390305.1 of Thermoflexaceae bacterium. Classification (GTDB taxonomy): domain Bacteria; phylum Chloroflexota; class Dehalococcoidia; order Tepidiformales; family Tepidiformaceae; genus JANMTH01. The sequence continues at coordinate 569 of JANMTH010000198.1, read as the reverse complement.
ATCTAGTCGCGTGCTGCAGCTTGAACACCGTCTCGGGGTTGAAGAGGTGATACTCGCCATCGCGGCGCCACTGGTACTGTCCACCCCAGTTCAGCTCGTGGAGGCCGCCATCGCGGGTGGGGAAGGCGCGCTCGTGGTTGGCGAGCGTTTCGAGGCCGATCTCGAGGATGCCGACGCCGCCGATGCGCGAAGCCGTCTTCGTGAAGTAGTGGTCGATGAACTCTTCGGCGAGGCCGATGGCCTCGAAGATCTGGGCGCCGCGGTAGCTCTGGACCGTGGAGATGCCCATCTTCGACATCACTTTCACGACGCCCTTTTTGATCGCCTTGAGGTACTGCTTTTGGGCCGTGTGGTGGTCGAAGCCGCCTTCGATGTAGCCCTCCTGGCGGAGCTGCTCGAGGGTGTCGAGAGCGAGGTAGGGGTTGATCGCGCCCGCGCCGTAGCCGATCAGGAGGGCGTAGTGGTGCACCTCCCGCGTATCGGCGGTCTCGACGATGAGGCCGACCTGGGTCCGGAGCTTTTCGCGAACGAGGTGGTTGTGGACGCCCGCGACGGCGAGGAGCATCGGG
>JANMTH010000180.1:0-1525 GCA_031390305.1 Thermoflexaceae bacterium | reverse complement strand
AAAACGAAGGCGGGGCCTTCACGCCCCGCCTCCATGTAGCCGATCGTGTAGCCAAGTGGCCGCGATCAGACGCCATACCGCCTTTCCAGTGCCTCGAGCATTTCGGCGCCCGACTGAGCCACGATCCAATACGCGGCGTTGCGGCTGTCGGTGATACCCCCTTGCGTCACGCGAATCGGGCGTTCAACGATCAGCCGCTCGTAGTACGCCGGTGGCCCGTCCGGATCCACGTGCGCTCCGCCTTCCTGATTAGCCAAGATCTTGACCATGCGCTCGCGCGTGAAAACGCGCCGACCGGGCGCCTCCTCGTCGACCTCATGGACCTCGCCACGGTGGCGGCATTCGCCAGATCTATCGAGAGGTACGCGTAGCGCTGGTTGGTCGCCGGTCCCGTCTGGACGGTGTACCTGCTTGGACCTCCTCTGTTGCTAGTTCTCACCGTCGGACTGCTCGCGACGCGACCGACTGCCCAACTCGTTCAACCAGCGTTCCACCCGATAGACGATCCGGTAGCCAACGCCGCCATCTACCCGTCTGGCCTCGTAGAGGCGTGGCAGCCCAGACGTCGCATCGAAGACGACGCGCTCGCCTGGGTCGGTGTACGTGATGACGCCGTCCCCGATCTCCTTCTGCCAGGGGTGGTGGTTCCACGCCATCCCGTAGTGGATCCACCGGCCGACACCGTTGCAGTGGCCCGGGTCCCTGCTGAGCTCGGTGAACTCTCCTGACGGTTCGATCCATCCATAGACCCCGTCGCGGCAGGCGATCGGCTTCTCACGAGGTGGCCCAGGATCGTATCCCGGGACCTCGTCAGCGATCAGGGTCTGCGTCCAATGATCACGGCGGAGGTACTCGAGCCGATACACAGACGTTCCCGCGAGCCGACGACCGTCCGCGAGACCGACGCGCTGGGAGTTCCACTCCTCGATCGTCATCACGAAGGGCGGGAAGTCACGAGCTGATGGCGGCCACGGAAGGACCTGAACGGCGGCGATCGCGGCGGCAATCGCGGCCAGAGCGAAGATGACGCCGATCCAGCGCCGCATATCGTTACCTTCTCACATACGCGGCTAAGAAGTGACCTCTGGACGTTGTCGCCCCGAATTGGACGCGAGGACTCCAGTAGCCGACTCGGGCCTGCCCGCCGCCCTAAAATTGGTCGAACTGTTTCGATCCCAGTAGACCCCACAGAGACAACGAGTTGGCCAACCATCGCTCGATCCGGTAGACCGTGCGGTGACCAACGGCTCCATCTACCGGCCCGGCTTCGTACAACAGCGGGAGACCGGTCTGCAGATCAAAGACCACTCGCTCACCCGGGTCGGTGTAGGTGACGAGGCCGTTCGCGACTTCTTTCTTCCACGAGTAGCAGCACGCCATGCCGGGGCGGACCCATCGCGCCACGCCGTTGCAAAAGCCCGGATCCGTGCTCGTTGCTCGGAACGCCCCGTCCACGTCGACCGACCCGTAGGCGCCGTCACGGCAGGCGTTGCCTTGCCCGGGAGCCATCGCGCCCAGCTCGTCG
>JANMTH010000171.1:0-2420 GCA_031390305.1 Thermoflexaceae bacterium | reverse complement strand
CTTCGGGCGCCAGAAGGTCGTCGGGCTGCACATCCAGCTCAGTGAAACTCCGGGGCAGGTTGGCGCGCCCGCTCCGGAACTTGGCGCCGATACGGGGATGGTACTGCTCGACGATGTACTCGTTCGCCAGCACCTGTTCGTCCTTCGCCACATCCTGGTAGCCCTGGACGATCGCCGCCGGGTGGTCAGCTTCTTGCAGTCGTTCGAGCCAGTACGCCGCCGGTTGGCCTCGAAACGCCGCCTCGATCAACGGCTCGAGGATCTCACGGTTGCTGTAGCGGCCCCAGCCCCGCGCGAACCGTTCGTCGTGCTCCAGCTCAGGCAGTCCAAGCGCTTTCACCATCCGCGGCCAGAACTTCTGGTCGATGCCGACGATCATCACCCAGCGGCCGTCGGCGCATTCGTAATGGCCGACACTCGCGGAAGCGCGGAAGGTGCGCGGCCGCTCTGCGCCGATATGCATCGAGTGTTGAAGCTCCGGCGCCTGCAGGGCGAGCTGGCTGCCGAGGAGTGAGACTTCCACCTTCTGGCCGAGGCCCGTCCGTTCCCGCGCGAAGAGCGCTGTCACGATCCCGAAGGCGAGGTTCATCGCCCCCGTCTGGTCGGCGATGCCGGGCACGGGGATCTCGGGACGCGTCCCCGGCCCTCCGCCCGCCTGCCGAGCGAAGCCGCTGGCCGCCTGGGCTATCTGGTCGAACGATGGATGGCTCGCCAACGGCCCTTTCGTGCCCCAACCGGTCGCCTGGCCGTAGACGATTCGCGGGTTGCGGGCGCGGAACGCTTCGTACCCCAGGCCCCAGCGCTCCATCGTGCCCGCCCGGAAGTTCTCGACAACCACGTCACACGTCGCCCCCAGTTCAAGGGCCGCCTCGACGGCGGCGGGCTGGCGAAGGTCGAGACAGACCGACTTCTTCCCCCGGTTCAGCGATTCCCAGAAGCCGCTGAACCCATCAAGCTCCTTCCACAGGCGGCGCCCATAGTCACCGCTCGGCTCCTCGACCTTGATGATCTCGGCCCCCATGTCTCCGAGCATGACGGTGGCGTAGGGGCCTTGCTGGTAGCGGGTGAAGTCGAGGACGCGGATTCCGGTGAGTGGGCCTGGCATGGGGCGCAGTGTACGCAGTCCGCCCGCGTCGGTCTCCCCGCTGGGCTCGAAGACCCGTGTACCAGCGTCTGAAGCAGAGGAGATTGTGCCACGGCCGGACACACTTCCTCTGCGCAGCGTGCCGCAATCGCCGGGCGAACCAGCGATTGCCCCTTTCAGACTCGGCGGGAACGGTCGATAAACGTACTGTCATGCCGTTTCACCGTCGCGAGAATCCACGGGCGGACCTCTACATCGCGGTCGTCTTCGCGCTCGGAGCGGTCGCGTTTACCTGCGCCTTCTTCGTGGAGCCATTCCGCGACCCGCTCGGCTTGCTCATCGTCGTCACGTTGGCCGTGACGGCGGAAGCGCTGGCGGTCAAGCTGCATCACGATGGCCGCGCCTCCATCAGTCAGGCCGCGTTGGTGTTGGCCGCCGTCTCCTTCGGCCCGGCCGGTGCGGCGATGACCGCGACAGCGATCGGGCTGACGGGCTGGTTCTGCTTCTCTCGCCGGGAGACCCAGCGGCTCGCCTTCAACTTCGGCCAGCTCAATCTCGGGGCGTTCGCCGCCGCCACGCTGATGTTGACGTTCCACGAGCGCCTCGTCGCGGTCCACCCCGTTCTGGCCCTTGCGACAGGGGTGGCCGCTGGCGCGTGTATCTACGCGATCGGGAGCGTGGCCGTCGCGATCGTGATGTCGTTGACGTCGCACCGCCCCCTCATCGAAACGTACCGTTCCAACTTCGTCTGGCTCTGGACCCACCAGATCGCCCTCGGCGTGATCGGCGGCGGTCTCGCCTTCGCCTACGAAGTGCTCGGCGTTGTCGGCGTGGTCGTCCTCGCCGTGCCCGTCATCGTCAGCCGCTATTCGATGAAGCAGGTACTCGACAAGACGAAGGACAACGTCCTTCGCCTGGAGAAGTCGAATCAACAGCTCCAGGGCGCCTACGTCGAGATCCGTTCGATGACGGATGAGCTGAGTAGCGCCTACACGGGCACTCTTGAATCGCTCGTCGCCGCCCTCGATGTCCGCGATCAGGAGACGAAGGGCCATTCGGTGCGTGTGGCGACGCACTCCCTCGACATCGCGAAAATGCTCGGCATCAAGGACGACCAGGAGCTCGCCACCATCTACCGTGGCGCGCTCATGCACGATGTTGGGAAGATCGGTGTCCCCGATAGCATCCTCCTGAAGCCGGGAAAGCTGACGGAGGAGGAGTGGGAGTTCATGCGCCGCCATTCGGCCATGGGGTACAAGATCCTCGCCCAGGTTCCCTACCTCCGGCCGACCGCGAAGATCGTGCTGGCCCACCACGAACGCTGGGATGGCGACGG
>JANMTH010000166.1:0-8550 GCA_031390305.1 Thermoflexaceae bacterium | reverse complement strand
GCCCAAACGATAATCCTTATGATAGGATCGAATCTGGCCCGAGGCTCATCACCCTCTGGCTGCAGGCGCATCGGCGTTAGGGAGAAGGCAGTGAAGGCACGGAAATGGGATAGAGTCCGCCTGGTCACGGACATGCCGGCCCAGGCCGCGACACGGTCCGTGATTCCGGCGGGAACCCTTGGCACGGTCACGGAAGTATATGCCAGTCCCGCCGAGGGCTACTCCGTGGACCTCGCGATACCCGACCGGGAGTCCGTTACGGGTTACGACTACGATTGTCTCGTTCTTCGCCCAGACGAGTTCACCGTCGTCATGCGTTACGTCGAGGACGAAGCCGCACAACCGGCCACCGCCTGAGCGGTCCCCGTTGCGGCTCCGGCGCCGTGGCCTACCATGCCCCAGACACCCATCCGAGGTACGAGCCATGCCGCGCATCCCCATGACCGCCGAACAGTTCACGCCCGAATGGCTGACCGCTGCCCTCCGCCAGAGCGGCACCCTCACGGCCGCCTCCGTCGTCAGCGCCGTTCCGTCCTCGCTCGGCGAAGGCTTCGGGCTCCTCGGCTCGCTCGCCCGCCTCTCCCTCACCTACGACCACCCGGAGGCCGGCGCGCCCGCTTCCCTGGTCGTCAAGTTTCCCGCCATCGCCGAAATGAACCGCGGCCTCGCCCGCCAGTTCCGCGTCTATGAACGCGAGTATCGCTTCTACACGCAGGTCGCTCCCACGATCTCCACCCGCGTGCCGCGCGTCCATTTCCTCGACTTCGACGAAGCCACCGGCGATGCCGTTATTGGGCTCGAAGACCTCGCCCCGGCCCGCGTTGGCGACCAGCTCGTGCCGCCGAACGATGGCGAGGTCGCTCAATCGATGAGCGAGATGGCCAAGCTCCATATCGCCCGCTGGGGCCGCGCCGATGCCGCCGAACTCGCCTGGGTGCCATACCTCCTGGACCCTGTCTGGGTCCAGGTCGCCGAATCGTTGGAGCAGTTCTGGCCCGTCTTCCAGCAGAACCTGGGGCACACGCTCACTCCGAAGCTTCGCGCCATCGGCGATGTCTTCGCGAAGAACGTGGTAAGTCTTCTGCGGCGCCTCTCCCAGCCGCCGGCAACCCTCCTCCACGGCGATTTCCGGCTCGATAACCTCTTCTTCGCCACCGAGGCCGGGCAGGATCCGCTCGTCGTCATCGATTGGCAGCTCATCTCCCGGGGCAAGGGGCCATACGACGTCGCCTACTTCATGAGCCAGAGCCTGGACCCGGCACGCCGGGCCGCCACCGAGCGTGACATCCTCAGGCAGTATCACGAGGCGCTGCTCGCTGCCGGCGTATCCGGCTACTCCCTGGATGAGTGTACCGACGACTACCGCCACGCGATCCTCCTCTGCATGATGTACCCGCTGGTCGCCGGGGGCGGAATGGACCTTTCCAACGAACGCGGCACTGCCCTCGCCACCGCCATGGCGACGCGGTCGTTCGCGGCGATCGAAGACTGGGACGCGGGCAAACTGATCGGCGCCGGATAGAGGCCGCGCCGGCAGCATTCCCGTGGCGCTTCTGTGATGAATCTCACGAAGATCCGGTAAAGGTGATTCCACCTGGGACCAACCCGTATCATCCGGCATCGTCCGTGCGATGTCCTAGTGAATGCGGTGGTGGTGGACGTGGTACCAGCCAGACTCTCCGCACTTTTCGTAAGGAGAAACATGATGACTTCCAGGATTCGACCTCTTGCCCTCGGTGGCGGCCTTCTCGCCGCCCTCGGCCTGACCATCGGCGCCGCCTTCGCCATCGGCGCCGACGACGCGCCCCAATCCAGCACTGTGCTCGTCGATGTTCGCGGCGATGGCACGTCCGAGGACAACGGCCCGGCGACCGGTAACGCCGTCGCTGGCGACCTCCGTGGCAACGGCACGCCCGAGGACAACCCGGCAGCGTCCGCCAGCGCCGCTGGTGTCGCACCTTCCGCGGCCAGTGCCAACAAACCCAGCACTGTCGCGGCGGTCGCGACGGCCGCCGCCCGCCGGTTGATGGGGTCCGCCAGCCAGGGCGCCGGTACCCCCGAAGACAACGGCGTCGCCGGTGACGTTCGTGGCAACTGCGACGAGCCCGAGCATGTGAACGACGTGGCCTGCGGTGGCACCGGAGCCACGAACTCGGCCTCCAGCAGCGACGATGATGACGGCGACGACAGCTCGTCCTCGAACAGCGGCTCGGGCAGCGCGAACAGCGGCTCGGGTAGCTCGGACGATGACGACGACGACAACGACGATGACGACGACGACGACGATGACGATGACGACGATGACGACGACGACGACGATGATGACGACGGCGGCGGAAGCACCGACGACTGAGTCTCGCCTCATCGGCCAACTCGAATGGGACAGCGGCAGGGAAACCTGCCGCTTTTCCGTTGTCGCGGCCGCACTCTCCAGGCCGCCTACCGCCGAAGCCGCCGGGGATCTCGCCATCCGTGCCCCTCGGCCCACTCCGGCGTATAGTCCCGGCAGGAACCCGGAGGAGGACGGCGCATGCCAGGGGCTCTTTCTCATCTGCGCATCTGCGACTTCACCGGCCAGCTCGCCGGCGCTGGCGCGACACGCTTCCTCGGCGCCTTCGGCGCCCAGGTCATCCGTATCGAGGACCCCGTCATGCAGGGCCGTTGGGACATCCTCCGCGGGATGCCTCCCTACGTCGATGAACGCCGTGGCGGCAATCTCGGCGGCGCTTTCAACAATCACAACGTCGAAAAGCTCGGCATCACCCTCAACCTCCGCACCGAGAAGGGCAAGGAGATCCTTCGGCAGCTGATCGCGGTCTCCGACTGCGTGACCGAGAACTTCGCCGCTGGCGTCCTCGATCGCTGGGGCTTCACCTACGAGGCGATGAAGGCGATCCGGCCCGGCATCGTCTACGTCTCCAACTGCGGCTTCGGCCACGTTGGTCCCTACAGCCGTTTCAAAACCTGGGGCCCCATCGTCCAGGCCGTCTCCGGCCTCACCTTCTCCTCCGGCCTCTCGGGCCAGCCTCCCGCCGGGTGGGGATACTCCTACATGGACCATACCGGCGCCTATTACATGGCGATCGCCATCCTCGCCGCCCTGCGCCACCGCAACGTCACGGGCGAAGGCCAGCACGTCGACTTGGCTTGCGTCCAGGCGGGCGCAACCCTCAATGGTCCCGCCCTTCTCGATTTCACGGTCAACGGCCGGCGAACGCGCCGCGAAGGCTCACCCGACGCCAACCGCAGCCCCTATCCCGCGATGGCCCCTCACGGCATCTATCCCACCGATGGCGACGACAACTGGGTTGCGATTGCCTGCCGCGACGACGACGACTGGCGCTCCCTCTGCGCGATCGTTGGTCAGCCTTGGACGGCCGAGCTCCGCTTCGCGACCACGACCGGGCGTCTCGCCAACGAAGACGACCTCGACGACTACATCGCCGCCTGGACCGCTGCGCACGACCGTTTCGCGCTCGCCCGCGACCTCCGGGAGGCCGGCGTTCCGGCCAGCGCCGTCCAGCGCCCCGGCGAACGGATCGACGAGGACGCCGACACCGCCGCCTGGGGGCTCTGGCCAGCCGTCCATCACTCTGAGATGGGCACTGTTCGGGTCGATGGGCTCCCCGTCCACGCCTCGGAGACCGATTGGCGGATCGAACGCTCAGCCCCATGCCTCGGCGAAGACAACGATCTGGTCTACGGCGAAGTCCTCGGCTTCGCGCCCGCCGCCATCGCCGCACTGCGCGAGGAGGGCGTCATTTGAGCGCTAACGGCCCCCTCGCGGGCATCCGCGTCATCGAACTCTGTGACGAAAAGGGCGCCTTCGCCGGCAAGCTTCTCGCCGATATGGGCGCCGAGGTCGTCAAGGTCGAACACCCGGCCGGTGATCCCACCCGCGCTTACGGCCCGTTTCTCGAGGATCAGCCAGGCCCCGAGCGCAGCCTCTGGTTCTGGCACTACAACACCAGCAAGCTCGGTGTCACCCTCGATATCGACCAGCCAGAGGGCCAAGTCCTCTTTCGCAGGCTCGTCGCTGGCGCCGATATCCTCATCGAAAGCGAACCTCCGGGCCGCCTTGCCACGCTCGGCCTGGACTACGCCGATCTCCAACCCGCGAACCCCGGCCTGATCATGGTTTCGATTACGCCCTTTGGGCGGGACGGGCCGCGGAGCCACGAGCCAGCGACGGACCTTACGCTCGCCGCCAACGGGGGCTTTGCCTGGATGAACGGCTACGACGACCACTCGCTCCCACCGGTCCGCGGCGGCGGCCATCAGGCCTACCATACGGGCGCCCATTTCGCCGTGATGTCCGCCCTCACCGCCATCCTTGCTCGCGACGCCGGTGCGCCCGGCCAGCTCATCGATGTCAACATCAATGCCGCCCTCAACGTGACCACGGAGGCCGGCAGCTACACCTGGCTGGTGAACCAGGGGACGGTGCAACGCCAGACCGGGCGTCACGCCGGGGTCTCGCCATCGATGCCGTCGCAGGTGCGTTGCGCCGATGGACGCTACGTGAACACCGGCATCCCTCCTCGCCGCGGGGCCGATTTCACCAACCTGATCGAGTGGATGACAACCCTCGGCCTTCTCGACGAGTTTCCGCTGCTGCCTCTCCTCGAACTCGGCGTGCTGCGCGACCGCATCGACCTTTCTCGCATCGCCGAAGATGCCGAAGTACGCGAGATCTTCGGCGCCGGCCGGCAGGCCTTCGAATTCGTCGCCAGCCGCATTCCCGCCTACGACTTCTTCATCGGCGGCCAACAGCGCGGCTTCCAGGTCGGCATCATCTATCCGCCGGAAGAGCTCTTCGACGACCCCCACTTCGTCGCACGCGGCTGGCCTGTCGAGGTCGATCATCCGGAACTCGGAAAGTCGTTCACCTACCCCGGCGCGCCGATCTCCTTCGGAGCCGCCCCGTGGCGCATCGCCCGCCGTGCGCCGCTCCTGGGAGAAGACAACGCGCAGGTCTGGAGTGACCTCGGGCTGACGGCGGCGGAGATCGCTGGCTTCCGCGCCCGCGGAGTTCTGTAGTTCCGGCCGCCGTGTTTCCAGCGTGTGAAGGCATCGTGAAGTTTCAATGACACCGCGCCAATCGGCCGCCCGGCTGCCCTAGAGTTCGCGCATGGTCCGCAGCCCATTCCTTCTCGCCCTCGAACGCTTGCACGCGGAGATCAGCCGGATCAACGCTGGCGAACCAGCCTCCTACATCCCCGAGCTGGCGAAAGCGAACACCGGCCATTTCGGCATCGCTGTCGCCACCATCGATGGCGCAACCTATTCCGTCGGCGACGCCCGCGTCCCGTTCACGATTCAATCCATCTCGAAGCCCCTCGTCTACGGCCTCGCCCTCGACGATAACGGAGCCGAGATCGTCGATAGCAAGGTCGGCGTGGAACCGAGCGGCGAAGCGTTCAACGCCATCAGCCTCGAACCGGGGAGCGGGCGCCCTCGCAATCCGATGATCAACGCTGGCGCGATTGCCATGAGTTCGCTCGTCGCCGGATCTTCGGCCGGCGAGCAGTCCGCGCGGACTCTCGCCATGCTTTCCCGTTACGCGGGCCGGCCGCTGGATATCGATACGGCCGTCTTCCGCTCCGAGCAGGAGTCGGGCCACCGCAACCGTGCGATCGGGCATCTCCTCCGCAACGCCGGGATCATCGACGGGGACGTCGACGCCGTCTGCGACCGCTACTTCGAGCAGTGCTCCGTGCTCGTCACCTGCGAAGACCTGGCGTTGCTGGCTGCCACGCTCGCGAACCAGGGCCGCAACCCGCGTACGGCCGAACAGGCCGTGAGCCCCGCCAACGTCGAGCGCATCCTCAGCGTCATGAGCAGCTGCGGCATGTACGACTTCGCGGGCGCCTGGGTCTATCGCGTGGGCATGCCCGCCAAGAGCGGAGTCGGCGGCGGGATTATCGCGGTCCTTCCCGGACAGCTTGGGATCGGCGTTTTCTCGCCACCGCTCGACGCGGTCGGCAACAGCGTCCGCGGAGTCGCCGTCTGCGAGGCGCTCTCCCAGGAGTTCGGCCTTCACCTCCATCGGCCGCCGCTCAGCGTCGGCTCGGTGGTCCGCGCTTCCTACACGCTCAAGGATCGGCGTTCCAGGCGGCGGCGCACCAACGAGGCGGCCGCTCTGCTGGACGAACGAGCCGCCGCCGTCAGGGTCGTCGAAGCCCAGGGCCTGGTCGTACTGAGCACCGCCGAAGCGCTCTTCCGCTCCGCCCTCGAACAGACGCCTCGCGATGGCACGCTCGTCCTCGACTTCCGCCGCGTCACCGCCGTCGACACGGCCGTCGCCTCGCTGTTCGGCAGCCTTGCCCTGGAGCTGCGAGGGCACGGCATCTCGCTCGCCCTTTCCGGCATCGATGAGGGCGCGGCATGGGCCGTCGCCGTCCAGGAGGCGGTTGGCGCAGCCGGAGCCGACCTCGCGGGCTGGTTCTGTGATGTCGATGCCGCTCTCGAGGCCTGCGAAGAGCGGCTTCTTGCGGCTGACGACCTTGTCACCCGCGAGATTGCGGCGAGCGACCACTCCTTGGTCCGTTCCCTTCCAGCCGCCGAGGCCGCAGCCTTGCTGGATCTCGGCACGGCGCGTTCCTTCCCGGCCGGAGCCCGTATCATTCGCCGCGGCGACCCTTCGGACGCCGTCTACCTGCTCCTCGCGGGGCAGGCGACCGTCAGCGTCCCATCCCCCACACGGGGGCGTCACCGCCTGGCGGCGCTCGGGCCGGGCACCACCTTCGGTGAACTGGCTCTCATGGATAGTGGCTCCCGTTCCGCCGATATCGACGCCGACACCGACGTGACCTGCTTCGAGATACCGCTGGACCGCATCCATCAGAACCCGGACCTCCAATCCCTTCGCCTCCATCTCATCGAAGCGCTCGCCCGGGACCTCGCGGACCGCCTGCGGCGCGCCAACGCCGAGGTCGAAGCGCTCGCCGGATAGCCACGACGCGGCAGAGTCATCGAGCCTCCGGCCCGCCTGACCGCCAACGCGTGTATCGTGGCGCCACGAGACCACGCGGAGGCGGCGATGACCTGGCAGCCTGAGATCGACGAACTGCGCGAGCGCCAGGCGCTCGCCGCAACGATGGGTGGCGAAGAGCGTGTCCGGCGCCAACACACCGCCGGCAAGATGACGATCCGCGAGCGCCTCGACGAGATCTGCGATCCCGGCACCTTCGACGAGATCGGTTCCGTCGCGGGCGTCGGCCAGTACGATACGAATGGGAACCTCACCGAGTTCATGGCCGCCAACTTCCTCTGCGGGATCGCTGAGATCGACGGACGTTCCGTCGTCGTCAGTGGCGACGACTTCACCATTCGCGGCGGCTCCGCCGAAGCCACCATCCCCGGCAAGCGTGCCTTCGCCGAGGGGATCGCCCTCGAACTTCGCCTGCCACACATCCGCCTCGTCGATGGGATGGGCGGCGGCGGCTCGGTCAAGTCCATCGAGATCAAGGGCCGCAGCCTCATCCCCGGCGTCGCCGGCTGGGAGGTCGTCGTCGGTCATCTCGGCGTCGCCCCCTCCATCGCCCTCGCGCTCGGTTCCGTGGCCGGCATAGGCGCCGCCCGCGTCGCCACCTCGCACTACTCCGTCATCGTCGCCGAAACCGCTCAGATGATGATCGCGGGCCCGGCACTCGTCGAACAGGCGGCCCTCGGTGACGTTACCAAGGAAGAGCTCGGCCACGCCCGCATCCACACGGCCAACGGCAGTATCGACGACATGGTAAGCACCGAGGCCGAGGCCTTCGATCGGGCAAAGCGGTTCCTCAGCTACCTGCCCCAGAACGTCGACGAACTGCCGTCGCGAATCCCAACCAGCGACGACCCCCGGCGCCGCGAGGAGAAGCTCATCTCCATCGTCCCTCGTGAGCAGCGGCGGGCGTACAAGATGCGCGAGGTCATCGAATCCGTCGCCGACCGCGGTTCGTGGTTCGAATTCGGCCGCCACTGGGGGCGCTCCGTCATCACCGGCTTCGCGCGGCTCGATGGCTGGCCCGTCGCCGTCTTCGCCGAAGACCCGCTCGTCTACGGTGGTGCGTGGACCGCGCAGGCCTCGCGGAAGGTCGCCCGCTTCATCGACCTCGCCTCCACCTTCCACCTTCCCCTGATCCACCTCGAAGACTGCCCCGGCTTCCTCATCGGCAAGCAGTCGGAGGAGGACGGGACGATCCGGCACGGCTCGACGGCGCTGGCCGCGCTGGGACAATCCACCTCGCCCTTCTGCTGCGTCGTCATTCGCAAGGCCTTCGGCGTTGCCGGGGCGGCCAACCGCAAGCCCGGCTCGACCCACTTCCGCTACAGCTGGCCCTCGGGCGATTGGGGTTCGCTCCCGATCGAAGGCGGACTGGAAGTCGCGTACAAGGCCGAGCTCGCTGAGCTTCCCGCCGACGAGGTACAGCCCGCCATCGCCCGTATCCGCGAGCGCCTGAACCGCTATCGCAGCCCCTACCGCTCGGCCGAAGTGTTCGAGATCGAGGAGGTCATCGACCCTCGGGAGACGCGCTCGATCCTCTGCCGCTGGGCGAACCTGGT
>JANMTH010000157.1:0-1803 GCA_031390305.1 Thermoflexaceae bacterium | reverse complement strand
GCTTCCCGCGGATGGGCCGGTCAAGCGCTCCCGCCACCCGCCGCGCCCTCTGCATCGGGTGCCACCGGCGTCGGCGTCACTACCGACAGGCCCGCACGCCGGGATCGTGCCGTCTATACTCTGGCCAATCAACCGCAGGGGAATGTCCATGCCCATGAGCAGCAGCGAGGTCGATGCTTTCCTGGCCGAACCGCGCAACGCAATCGTCGCGACGATCAACCCGGACGGGTCGGCCCAGCTGAGCCCAATCTGGTTTCTCTGGGAAGGCGGGACGGTCTACTTCAGCACCACCAGCCACCGGCTCAAGGTCAAGAACCTGCGCCGCGACCCGCGGATCTCCATGGTCGTCGATGACCCAGGCACACCCCAGAGAACGGTGACCTTCCGCGGCGTCGTGCATTCGATCGAAGAAGGCCTGGGCACGGTGACTGAACGCATCGCCAGCAAGTACGACCCATCGGGCGGAGCTTACCCGTCGATCGCGAATACGCCCAGCCGGGTCGTCATCGCGTTCCGACCCTCGCGGTTGCTGACGTGGCGGGACTCAGCGGACCGCCGGGAGAACGTCCAGAAGTTCCGATGACCGAACCAGCGTCGTCCACGACTCTCCGGGCTTGCCAGTTATGGCAGCTGCGTCCCGCTCTCTGCATCAGTTGTCCCGGGTGTCGGCGTCACGACTGAGAGTCGCTCGCTGATAAGTCCCCACTTGCCGCAGTACTTCTCCAGGTCTCCAATGGACAGCGCGTGATGCGTGGAGAGTGGGTTTCGGGGCTTGCGCCATCCGTGCTTTTCCAGGTTCGCTTCATACCCACGGAAGACCAGTAGCTGCACATCCTCGGCGGTGGTGATGAAGTAGACAGGCGGGTTCGCCCGGTCGAGGTGGACGAAGATCCAGAAGCTCTTGTCGCGGAGTTCGACGAGGCCGTCGATCTGCTGTTTGCCGTCGGGCCCAACGGGAGGGATCAGGAGGAACCGGCGCGCGTCGCTGACCTGGTAGTTCCCGCGCACGATCGTCTTCACTTGAACCGTGAACGCTTTGCCGTCCTCAGACATCGCGACGATGTCATAGTCGCGCACGTTGCCAGAGAAGGTGGCCGCCAGGTACCCCCGCCGGCACAGCTCGCCAGCGACGAGGTACTCGCCTGCTTGCTTGGTCAGCTGCATGCTCCAGCCAGTAGCCATGCCGCCATCATGTGCGCCGCCGACCTGTGAGCAACCCTCCCGTCGGTGCGCGTCCGCGCCGCTACCGACATCCCGCGGCGTCCCGCCCCGCGATCCTCCCGTAGACGGCGCCGCGGATGACGCTGCTGGCCCCCGGGTAGTTGTAGTAGAAGATCTCGCCCATCGGCTCGCCGGCGGCGTAGAGGCCGTCCATCACCTTGCCCCGCGTATCGATCACGCGGGCGGAGGTATCGCACTTCAGGCCGCCGAACGTGAACGTGATGCCGCCCGTGACGGGGATGGCTACGTACGGCGGCGTGTCGAGGGGCAACGCCCAGTTGCTCTTCGCTGGCGTGATACCCGTGGTCCGCTTGCCGTCGAGCCGGTCGAGGTCGTAGTCGCCGGGCTGGACGGCCGCGTTGAAGCCATCGATCGTCCGGGCCAGCGCCTCCAGCGGGACGTCGATCCTCCGGGCCAGATCTTCGACCGTTTCGGCGATGACCGGCGGCCCGACCGGCCGCCAGGCGCGGGCGAACTCTTCGCGCTGGTAGGCCTGGCCCGGACGATCGATCGCTTCACGGGCGCGCGCGGCGTTCGCCTTCTATGCTGCCGCCTTCGGCGCGATCGAACATTCGCGGTGGA
>JANMTH010000155.1:0-6425 GCA_031390305.1 Thermoflexaceae bacterium | reverse complement strand
CCGCAGCGCCACCGCATCGCCGCCAGCACCCTCCGCCCATACTTCGCCGCGCCCTTCGGCGACATGATGATCAGCGGCTGCTTCGGCCTCCTCCGCGGCTACGGCGAAGTCTTCCCCGCGAGCCGGGACGCCATCGCCGCCCGCCTCGGTCCCCTCGCCTGATTCCCGCCGAATTCGAACGCGCCGCCCGTCCTCCTCTCATCACGCGAATCGCCGCTCACCCCACGCCGCAATCAGGCCTTCTGTTTCCTCCGCGACCCTGCCTCCCACCAGCCGAATCGGGAGTCTCCGCGTGGACTCTACCCACGGTCAGGCGGCTGCCACGGCCGGAACGTCCGTCCGCACCGTGTCTTTGCCCGTCCGCTTCGCCAGCAACAGCAGGTCGTCCGCCCGCCTGATCAACGAGGCCGCGCTCTCGCCCGGGAACGCTGAGGCGCAGCCGATCGAAACCGTGCACGGCGTGCCCGCCCCGATCGCCTGGCGCAGGCGGTCGGCCATCGTAAAAGCGGCGGAGGGCGTCGCATCCGGCAGCAAGACGACGAACTCCTCGCCACCGTAGCGGGCCACGCTGTCCCCCGCCCGTACCTGCGCCTCCAGGATCCGGGCGGCATCGACGAGGACGGCGTCCCCCTCGACGTGTCCGCGCTCGTCGTTCAGCCGCTTAAAGTCATCGAGATCGAGCATCAGGACGGCACACCCCGTGGAGTACGTGCCGCTCGTCATCTTCTCGATCTGCGTGAGGAACGTCCGCCGGTTCGCGATCCCCGTGAGCGGGTCGGTTTCCGCCATCGTCCGCGCCGAACCTTCCGCCCGCCGCCAGGCGCTGGCCACGGCGTTCGCCATCAGCGCCGTAGCCACCGAGACGATAAGCATGATCGCCATATTGCTATCAACGATCGGGCGCCCTTCTGCCGCCCGTAGGGCCGCGCCGCCACCCAGCAGAGAGCACAGAATGATCCCACTGGTGAAGGCGTACGCGCGCCCCTCCATACGCCGCGAATAGCCAACGAAGGCGAGGAGGTGTATCGACCAGATGAACGAATCGCTGCTCCCTACCGCCAGCCAGGCCGCCGTCACACAGCCGATATCCCCGATCGGGGTGATCCGCTCGACCCAGGAGATGGGCCGCCAAATGCGATGGCGGATCACATACGCCGCGTGGAAAACGTGCCAGCTCGCGATCCAAAGGACAGAGGCCGTTCGTGGCCAGCCCTCGGTCGCAAACAGCCCCGCGTAGGCGCCAACACAGTAGACGGCCGCAACCAGGCACTGGATCACCAGCACCTGGATCTCCAGCGGTCGTTTTGCGTTTGCCTGTGGCCCGGCCACGCCACCGCGTTTCGCGTTCACCATAGCTCTCTCTCGGTAACCATCGGCATCACGACCGTGGAAACGAGGGTGGATGGCGCCTGGCGGCGGCAGAGGGCCGGCCTTCCTTCAGATACCAGGCCCGCGAGACGTCCGTGCGGAATCCCGGCCGAGCTCCGTGCAGGGCGCTTCGCCTTCGACATATTCGCGCATGATTCCCTGCCACGGCCCCACCGCGTGGAGGCTGCCCAACAGCCCCGCCAGCCCGAGGTTGATGCGGCTGAGGAAGACCATCCCCGGAGGGATGTTCAGGTGCCGGTTGATAGCCCCGCCCTCCCCCGTCGCCTGCGTGTTCCGCCGAACCATCTCCGCCGCCAGCTCCGGCGTGAACGCCACCCGCTCGGCCAGCACCGGCTTCCAGAACCAGTGCAGGTGCTCGTACAGCTCCGCCGTAGAGTACGGCGCGTTCTCCCGCAGGATCCCCACCTTCTCCGTCGCCGCCCGCCACCCTTCGATGTCCCCCGTCATCAGCGCTCGAAGCAGCACCCGGAACGAGGCCACCGCCTCCGCCGGAAATTCGGCCACACAACCGTAGTCCAGGAAGCCAACGCGGCCGTCCTCTAACAGCAGGTAGTTACCCGGGTGCGGGTCGCCGTTGAACAGCTGGTGGCGGTAGAAGTTCCCAAACGCGAAGCGAAACAGGATCTCCGCGATCCGGTCCCGTTCCCGCTGGCCCAGCGTTCGCGCCGTCGAAAATGGACGCCCTTCGAGGTACTCCTGAACGAGCACCCGGCCGGTGGAAAGTTCGCCGTACACCCGCGGCACCCGCACGAACGCGTGCCCCGCATAGATCTCCGCGAACCGTTGTTGCCACCCCGCTTCCCGTCGGTAGTCCAGCTCCGCGAGGATTCCCGCCTTCAGGTCGTCGATGATCGGGCCAACGTCGAGCCCTTTCGATACCATTCCCGCCATCCCAAGAAAGACGCCGATGTTCGCCAGGTCCGCGCCGATCGCCTCACCCACGCCCGGGTACTGCACCTTCACGGCCACCTGCCCTCCGCCGCGCAGTTCGGCCCGGTGCACCTGTCCGATCGAGGCGGCGGCGAACGGTTCGCGTTCGAATCGGCGAAACAGGTCCTGCGGCCGCCGTCCGTACTCCTCCAGGAAGACGCGCTCCACCAGCGGATACGCCATCGGCGGCGCGTTCGCGTGCAGCGCCGCAAGCCCATCCGCCATCTCCGGCGGCACAACGCCAGTCATCAGCGAAAGGACCTGGCCGACCTTCATCGCCGCCCCTTTCATCTCTCCCAGGGTGCGAGTCACGTCCTCCGCCGTCCTCAACATCACCCGCTCTTGACGTTCCCGCCGTCCGCGCGGACGGCCCAGGTACGTGCTCGCCCAGCGCGCCACCACCCGCGCGCCCAGCGCCGCCGGGCCCGCCGTCCGCGCGATCCGGCCCCTCCGGATAGGGCCTCCCGTTCCTGGCATGCATTCCTCCCGCCGTTCCTTCCGATTGTGCGAGATCTGTGAACTCGTTAACCAATCACCGTGGCCTATCGATCTATAGTCGATAGTCGATACTACCTGTAGAGGCGGTGAGGAGCGTTTGATGGGCATCTTCTACGACAAGCAACAGCGGACCCTTCGCGTAGTGACCGCGGCGAGCGAACCGGACTGGGTTCTGGTCACGCACGATCGTGACGCGAAACCGTACCTCTGCCGCCGGATCATGGGCGAATGGCTCACCCCCGAAGAACTCGCCACCGTCGATTGGTCCGCCGTCCTCGATGCCCAAAAGGCCGCCTGAGCTACACTCGCCGGCATGAGCCCGGAGGAGATTCGCTCTCAACTCGACCAGCTTGAGCGCGCCGCGGGCTACCACGCCCTCCGCTTCGATGGCCACCAGCCGCTTGGCGGCCGCGTCGCCGTGCTCTCCTCGGCCTTCAACCCGCCCACCCTCGCCCACTTCGCCATCCTCGAAGCGGCCCGCGCTATCGGCGATATCGGTTCCGTCGCGGCCATGCTCACCACCCGCAACGTGGCCAAGGACGTGCATGGAGCGCCCCTCGAACACCGCGTCGGGATGCTCCTCGCCGAGGCGCCGCGGGCAGGCTTCGCCGTCCTCACCACCAACGCCGCCCGCTTCGTCGATCAGGCCGCCGCACTCACCGCCTCCGTCGCCGCGACCGCCTTCGATTTCGTTGCCGGCTACGACACGCTCATCCGCCTGTTCGACACCCGCTACTACGCGGAAGGCGCAATGCGGGCCGAACTCGAAGGCTTCTTCGCCGCACACCGGCTCATCGCCGTCAACCGCGCTGGCTTCGGCCCACCCGAGATAGCGGCCTTTCTCGGCCAGCCCGGCGTCCGTCCCTTCGCCCACCGGATCGTCGTCTCCGAGATCGAGGGCTCCCTGGCCGCACTCTCCTCCACCGCCTCACGCGAGGCCCTGGCGGCCGGGGCCGGCGCCCCCCTCTCCGAGCCGGTCCGGGGCTACATCCGCCGGCACCGCCTCTACGGCGATCGCTGAGCCTCCCGGTCTGTTCGCAACCCCGCGTCCACTCGGCCATCGCGCCCCACTCGTGGCTGGTGGACGCCGCCACCCGCTCCCGGCGAAACGTCACCGATACGTCACCCTCTGGCTACTGACAGGCTCCTCGCCAGATCGAACACTAAACCGCATGCACGGGCCGTTCAAGTCCGTCGCCAAATACCCTCAGCGGAAAGAGAGTTCTGGCCTGTTCCCCGGCGCGTGAGCGCCGAACGGTGTACCAGGGGGACCGGCCGCGACAACACGATGACGAATGCCCGCCCGCTTTCGTTCAGGAATGCCGTGACCATGCTACCCATGGTCACGGCCGTCGTCGTCTGCGTCCTCTGGCCAGCCGCCGCGCCGTTCGCCGTCTTCCTCGTCCTCGTGCCCCTGGTCGTGCTCTTTGCCTCATTCCGCGCCCAGGCCAGGTCGCTCCGCCTTGCCGAAGCCGAGCGTGCGGCCACCGAACGGGAACGGGTCCAGCTCGCCGCCGTCGTCGAGGCCGCCGCCGATATCGTCTGCACCGTCTCACCCGATGGCGCCCTGATCTTCATGAACCGGGCAGCACGGGATCTCTGGGCGCCCACCCTGCCGGGGCGTCCCATCCAGCTTCGCGCCGCCACCTGCTTCCCCGGCTGGGACCGATTCGCCGGTATCGCCGCCCGCGACAGCGAATGGAGCGGCGAAACGGAGATCGAGCTCCTTGCCGGAGGCGCCTTGCCCGTCTCCCTCGCCGTCATCGCCCATCGCGACGCCGCTGGCGCTCTCGATTTCTTCTCCGCCATCGCCCGCGATATCAGCGACCGCAAGCGGTTCGAAGAACAGCTCATTCATCTCGCCCACCACGATGCCCTCACCGGATTGCTCAACCGCCGCCGCTTCGATGAACGGCTCGAATCTCACCTCTCCAGCGCCCGCCGGGCGGGCGCTCGCGGCGCTCTCCTCTTCGTCGATCTCGATGGCTTCAAGGGGATCAACGACACCCTTGGCCACCCGGTCGGCGATCGGCTCCTCGCTGGAATCGCCAGCCGCGTCCGCGCGACCGTTGGCTCCTATACCGACATCGTCGCCCGGCTCGGTGGCGACGAATTCGCCGTCCTCGCGCCCGGCGTCAACCGCGAAAGTGCCCGCCAGCTCGCTCGCGCCGTCGTCGATGCGATCGCCTCCTACAGGCTCAGCGTCCTCGATGAGTCCGTCGGCCTCACGGCCAGCGTCGGCGTCGCCCTCTACCCCGACGACGGCGCTACCTCCCTCGAACTCGTCGCCCACGCCGACTTCGCGATGTACGACGCGAAGGAACAGCGCGCTACCTTCACCGAGTTCTCCGCCCAGCCAACCGACCCGGATGTCGTCGACGGCTGGCGCGGCCGCCTCACCCGTGCCCTCGCCGAAGACCGCTTCGTCGTCCACGCCCAGGAGATCCGGCAGACCGAGAGCAAGGAAGCGATCCACGAGCTCCTCCTCCGCCTCTCCGACGACGACGGCTCGTTGATCCCCCCGGGCATCTTCCTGCCCATCGCCGAACAGATCGGGCTCAGCGGCGAAATCGACCGCTGGGTCGTCCGCGAAGCCTTCGCCCTCGCCGCCAGGTGCCGTGCCGATGGCCAGGCCGCCCGCCTCGCCGTCAACCTCTCCAGCGCAAGCATCGCCGACCCTTCCCTTCCCCAGTGGCTCGAAGAGCGGGCGGTGGCCCTGGCCATCGATCCCCTGACGATGGTCTTCGAAATCTCCGAGCCCGGCATCCTCGCCGATCCGCTGGCCGCCGGGGCCCTCATCCGGCGCCTGCGAGCCTTCGGCTTCCGCGTCACGATCGACGACTTTGGCGGCGGCTTCGCCGGCCCAGGCTATCTCGAAGCGATTCCCGCCGACTTCGTCAAGATCGACGGCTCGCTGATCCGCGACCTCACCGCCAACGCCCTCGCCCGACAGCACGTCCAGGTGCTCGCCGGTGCCGCCAGGGCCCACGGCAAGCGAACCATCGCCCAACACGTGGCCGACCAGGCCACCATGCGCCTCCTCCGCACCTACGGCGTCGAGTTCGTCCAGGGGTACTTTGTCGCCGAACCGCTCGCCCTCTGGCAGACTTTTGGGCGCTCGGCCTCGCGCGAACGCTCTCCCATCCCGCTCCAGCTCCCCCGACCGCTCGCCTCCTGATCGCCGCCAGCGCATAGCCCCCTCCCCCGGAAGCAGGAGTAGGGAGAAGGAGCTTGGGGCCACGCTATTCAAGCAACGAAGGGGAGAACGCGAGATGCCAGCGTATCTGATGGTCGAGGGAGACGAGAACGGGGCGGCGCGGCTGCTGAGCCAGGAGCTGCCGGCGGATGCCGGGTGGTGGTCGAGCGACTAGAGGTGACGGCCGCCGCTTCGCCGGGGTCCCAACCTGTAGGCGGGCCTTACAAGTTGGGGCGACAGACGGCGCTGGTGAGGGCGGAGGGGCGGCGGCTGGACCGGTGGGAGCGGCGGGGGCGGGTGGAGGTGGTCTGGCGGCGAGGCGAGGAGCTGGACGGGCGCGTCTGGGCGGCGGTCCCGCGGGTGCTGGACGGGTTGTGGAGGTGGCGGGCGCTAACGGCCGGGCGGTGCATCG
>JANMTH010000108.1:0-3135 GCA_031390305.1 Thermoflexaceae bacterium | reverse complement strand
GGCCGTGATTACACGATCTTCGCCCTCATCGATGGGCTGGTGAAGTTCGAACCGTTCGCCAAGGGGCGGCGGAAGAAGGTCAGCGTGTACGCCAGCGCCGCCAGCTGACGTAGCGCCCACGTGGCCCGGTACTTTGGCCGGGCCAGGAAGAAGGAGTCCCATGAAGGCGAACATCCACCCCAACTACAACGAGGCGACGATCCGTTGCACCTGCGGCAACGAGTTCACCACTCGCTCAACCCGAAGTTCTATGCACCTCGACGTCTGTGGCGTATGCCATCCGTTCTACACCGGTGAGCAGCGCATCATCGATACGGCAGGCCGTGTCGAGCGCTTCAACCGCAAGTTCGCCAACCGCCGCTAAGGCGGCCAGCCAGCACGCAATCGAAGGGCGCCGCAACGACGGCGCCCTTCGTCTTTCACAGGAGCAAACGGTTCATGAGCGAACGCCGCGCGACGCCGGACCCGAAACACAACGTCTACTACGGGGGCCAGGCCGTCCTCGAAGGCGTGATGATCCGCGGCCCCGAACACATGGCTGTCGCGGTCCGGAACCCGAAGGGCGAGATCATCGTCCATTCGGAACGGCTGCGGAGCCTGTACACCGGCCGCGTCCGGCGGATTCCGTTGCTGCGCGGGATGGTGATCCTTTACGAATCGATGGCCCTGGGCATGCGCGCCCTCAACTTCTCCTCTCGCGTCGCGCTGGAAGAAGAGAAGGAGGACGGCACGCCCACGCCGTTCCCCGAGAAGGCGTTCTGGGGGAGCATGATCTTCGCTTTCGCCTTCGTCATCGCGATCTTCTTCGCCGGCCCGATCCTGCTCGCCAACCTCCTGGAGCGGCTCGACTTCAACCGTCTGACGATCGTCGCCGTGGAGACGGTGCTGCGCCTCGGCCTGTTCGTCGGTTACATCGCGGCGATCGGCCGGATCGGCGAAATACGGAGGGTCTTCCAATATCACGGCGCCGAACACATGACGATCCACGCCTACGAATCGGCGAAGACGCTGATCCCGGCCGAAATCCGGAAATTCCCGAAGGAGCACCAGCGCTGCGGAACGAGCTTCCTGCTCGTCGTGATCATGGTCGCGCTTGTCACATTCTTCGCCTTCGACCTGCTCGTGGACAAGGGCCTGCTCATCCGGACCGCTTCGCGGATCGTCTTCATCCCGGCGATCGCGGCCGTGAGCTACGAGATCCTGCGCTTTGGAGCGCGCTTCGAACATCTTGCGCTGGTGCGGGCGATGTTCGTGCCGAACATCCTCCTGCAGGGGCTGACGACGAAGACGCCGGACGATAGCCAGATCGAAGTGGCGATCGCCTCGTTCCAGGCGGTGTTGACGGCGACCGCGACGATTCCGGGCCATGAACTGGCGCACGAGAAGCTGACGCTGGCCGAGGCGCCGCCGCTGGACTGACATGGGCGGTGACGGGTCGCCGGTGGCCGGTGGCCGTTGAGGACGCCGTACCGAGCCCTCCCTGACGGTCGGGCCGCTGAACGGCCGGGCTACAGACGGCGTTCGCCGTTAGGAGGGTCCGTGATAGCCTGAGGCGCGGGCCCGGGGCCGTAGGGCGGGCTCACACCTTCCCGACGGACAGGTTTTCATGACGAAAATCGGCATTATGGAGACGGCCATCCGCGATGGCCACCAGTCTCTCCTCGCCACGCGGATGCGCACCGAAGATATGATCCCCGCCCTCGAAGCGATGGACGCCGCAGGCTACCACGCCATCGAGTGCTGGGGCGGCGCGACCTTCGACACCTCCCTTCGCTTCCTCAAGGAAGACCCCTGGGAGCGCCTACGCGAAATCAAGTCGCGGCTGAAGCACACGCCAACGCAGATGCTCCTCCGCGGCCAGAACGCCGTCGGCTACCGCCACTACGCCGACGACGTGCTCTACGCCTTCGCCGACCGCTCGGTCCAGAACGGTATGGACATCTTCCGCGTCTTCGACGCCCTGAACGACATCCGGAACCTCGAAGTGCCCTTCGATGCCGTGAAGCGGGCCGGCGGACATATTCAGGGCGCCATCTGTTACACGACGAGCCCCGTCCACACCGTGCAGGGCTTCGCGGACCTCGCCGACAAGATGGTCGCGATGGGCGCGCATTCGCTCTGCATCAAGGATATGTCGGGGATCCTTAGTCCCGCCGCCTCGGGCAAACTGGTGCGCACCATCCGCGCGAAGCACCCGGAGATCCTGATCCAGATGCACTGCCACGACACCTCCGGCTACAGCGAAATGGCCTACCTCGAAGCGCTGAAGGCGGGGGCCAACGTCATCGACTGCGCGATCAGTTCGCTCGCCGGTGGCACCTCGCACCCGGCTACGGAGACGCTGGTCGCGGGCCTGAACGAGTACGACGAGTTCGAGACGGGGATGACCCTGGAACGGCTAGCCCCCATCGCCGAGCACTTCAAGAGCATCCGCAAGAAGTACTGGAAGTTCGAAAGCGGCCTCCTCGGGATCGACTCCGGCGTGCTCGCCCACCAGGTGCCGGGCGGGATGATCTCGAACCTCGTCGGGCAGCTCCGGGACCAGGGTGCGGAGGCGAAGCTGCCGCTCGTCCTCGCCGAGAACGCCCGCGTGCGCGAGGACCTCGGCTTCCCGCCGTTGGTGACGCCGAGCTCGCAGATCGTCGGCACCCAGGCCGTCCTCAACGTGTTGATGGGCGAACGCTACAAGAACGTGACGCGGGAGACGAAGAACCTCGCGAAGGGCCTCTACGGCAAGACCGGCCAGCCGATCGCAGCCGACGTGCTCAAGGTCATCCTCGGCGACGAACCGACGATCGAGCACCGGCCAGCCGACGACCTGCCGCCGGAGATGGCGGCCGCGACGGCCGAGATCGGCGAGACCGCGAAGGGCATCGACGACGTCTTGAGCTTCGTGATGTTCCCCCAGGTGGCGCGCGAGTTCTTCGCCTGGCGGGATAGCGGTGGCGGACTCGAACGCGAAGCCGTCGCCGCGATTGTGGGGGCGATGGTCCTCGGCGAGAAGCGGCCGGCGCAGGAACCGGCCGCCGCCCAAGCCGAGACGAACGGCGCGGACACGGCCGTCTGGAAGCAGTTCGGCCGCCAGCGCATGATGCGGTAGCGAAGAGGCAAAGGGCGCAAGAGAAAAGGCAAAAG
>JANMTH010000098.1:0-3794 GCA_031390305.1 Thermoflexaceae bacterium | reverse complement strand
GTCCGAGGAAGCACCCCGAGGAGACCACGGATCACGCCGGAGACACGGTTCGACGCGTGCGCGTGCCTGGATCGTAACCTGACCTGGAGCAAACTTCCCCCTGGCGGATGGCCACCCGCCTACCTATCGATGGTCGGCAGGCCCCATCTTATCGGGTAGCGGGGAAACCTATGAGATCATTGGGAAAGGTTATCTTTCCGGCCCGATTTTCCCCTACTTCATCTGGTTCTGGAACTCAGCGAGGTCGAAGTAGTCTCGCCACTCAGCGATCTTGCCCTCTTTCACCACGAAGACGCCGCAGACGCGGATAGCGACCACCTTGTCGCCCATCTTGAAGCGGTCCACGCGCTCGTTCATGACGACATCGCCCTGGGCCACCTGGTGGAGCACCTGCCAGCCCTGGGAGAGCATCGTTTCGCCCATCGCCCCTAGCATCTTGCCGATGGCGGCCGCGCCGTGGATCGGCTCCATCGGGATGTTGTGGTAGAGCGCGTCGGCCGTGAAGTAGGCGGCGATCGTCGCGCCATCCGGCTTCGGAGCCTCGAACTCCTTCACGAAGTTCGTCACGATCGTGTTGTCGTCAGTCATGGCTCGGCTCCTGTGGTCTTTGGCGGAGTATACGCGAGACCGGGAGAGCGCGGCATGTCGGCGCGTACGCCAAACGAGCGGGAGGCCACGCGCTATACTGGTCGCATGAAGACGGCCGTAAGCATCCCCGACGACGTCTTCGAACGCGCCGACCGCCTGGCCGCCGAGCGGCGTGTCACCCGCGGCCAGCTCTACGCCGAGGCCCTTCGCCGCTACCTTGTGAGTGCCGAATCTCAGTCTAACGACGACATCACCGCGCGTCTGAATGCCGTCTACGACTCAGAGGGTTCGAAGATGGATCCAGCTCTCCTCAGGGCGCAGGCTGCGGCGATCGGTCCTGGTGATTGGTAAGTGCGGCGGGGCGAAGTTCGATGGGTTGAGCTACCTCCCCCGTTCGGTTCGGGGCCTGGCTATCGCCACCCCGCCGTCGTTGTCCAGGCTGACGACTTCAACCGTAGCCGGATCGCGACAGTCGTTGTCGTGATCGTCTCGTCGAACCTGGCCCTGCTGCGCGCGCCGGCAAACGTCCCCATCACAGCTGCGGAGTCAGGGCTTCCCAAGGACTCCGTCGTGAACGTATCCCAGTTCGTGACGTTAGATCGTGAACAGTGTTCCGACCCCCGGTCGGCCGACTCTCAGCGAGCACCATGCAAGCTATCGACTACGGTCTGAGGAGCATCCTGGGCCTGGCGTGATGGGCACCGATGTAAGGCGCTGCCATTTGTGGTTGGCCTAACTTGCCATCGCCGCCCGCCGTATGAGCAGCAGCGCCGTAAGCACCGCCCGCCGCTTTACCATCGTCCGCCCCTGGTTCATCTGCAAAGTCGTCGCCTCCATCGAGCCGGCCGGCCCCGCCACGGCCACGTGAACGGTCCCGGCCGCCACGCCGTCTCGGGGCTCCGGGCCCAGGACCCCGGTGACCCCGACGCCGAACGTCGCACCGAACCGCGCCCGCACGGCCGCGGCCATCGCCTCCGCCGTCTCCCGCGAAGCGACGCCAAACTCCTCGATCACCTCGGCCGCCACTCCCGCCTCGATCTTCTCCTGCGTCTGGTAGGTGACGAGACCGCCGCGGAAGTACTCCGACGCCCCGGGAACATCGGTGAGGGTGCTCGCGACCATCCCCCCGGTGCACGATTCCATCGTCGCCAACGTCGCGCCGCGGCTGATCATCAGGTCAGCGATACAGCCCTCGAAGGAGTCATCGTCCTTGCCCCAGATAGCCGTCCCAAAGAGCCGCTCCATCTCCTCCTCAACGGGGCGGATCCGGCTCCAGCCATTCTCGCGTGTCTCCGCCTTCGCACCGATGCGGAGGTGAACCCCGTCGGCCCTGGCGTACGTCCCGATCCCGATCCCGGGCGTACTGTAGAGATGCTTCGCCATCTCATCGACCGTGCCCTCGCCGATTCCCACGGTCTTGATCGTGCGAGTGACGAGCACCTGGCCGTCTGAGCGGCGCTCCAGCTCAGGCTTCACCTCCTGCCCCCACATCCGCTCCATCTCCGTTGGAACGCCCGGCATGCAGACGAAGACCCGGCCCTCCTTCTCGACCCACCAACCCGGCGCCGTACCTCGCGGGTTGTCCAGCGCCCGAGCGCTCGGGATCAGCCATGCCTGCTTCAGGTTCGATTCCGGCATCGGGTAGCCACGCTGGGAGAAGAACGACCGTAGGCGGGCCTCGAGTTCCGGCACGACGACCGGCGTCTCGCCGACGAGCGCGGCCAGCCCCTCGCGCGTCATGTCGTCCTCAGTCGGCCCCAACCCACCCGTGATGATGACGAGGTCGCTGCGGTCCCACGCCCGCCGCAGCGTCTCACCTATGCGGACCATGTTGTCGCCCACGACGGACTTGTAGAGGAGGTCGATCCCCAGTTCGGGGAGCTGCTGGGCGATGTAGGCGCTGTTCGTATCGACGATTTCGCCGAGGAGGATCTCCGTACCGATGGCGACGAGTTCTGCGTTCACAGGCCGATTCTACGCCAAAGCCTCGCTCGTCATGCTCACATGCTGCCCGCGTCAGCCGGGCCAACGTTGCGACCGGCCGGGGCGGCGGACGATACTCTATGGAAACCCATGCGTGGCCGCGGCCGCCCACCGGCGCGCAGGCCGCTGAGGAATGCCATGCCGCGAGCAATGTGGTCCGGTTCGATCTCTTTCGGCCTCGTCAACGTTCCGATCAAGATGTTCACCGCCGCGCGCAGCCAGGATGTGCGCTTCAACCAGCTCCACGAGCCCGACATGTCCCGGATCAAGATGAAGAAGTTCTGTGCCGCCGAGGACGTGGAGATCACCGGAGACGAGATCATTCGCGGCTTCGACGTCGGCGGCGACAGCTACGTCGTCATCACCGACGAAGAGATGGCCGCGCTGACGCCGCACGTGACAAGCGGAATCGAGATCGAAGAGTTCGTCGACCTCGCCGAAATCGACCCCGTGTACTTTGAAAGCTCGTACTATCTCGTGCCGGACAAAGGTGGGACCAAACCGTACGCCTTGCTCCTGAACGCGATGCGCGAAGCGAACAAGGTCGCCCTCGGCCGAGTGGTCTTGCGCAACAAACAGTACCTCGTCGCGCTCCGCCCTGCCGGCCGCGCGCTCTCCATGGCCACGCTCTACTTCCCAGACGAAGTCGTCAGCCAGGACGAGCTCGACGGCCTCCCGGGCGAAGGCATCGAGGCCAGCGAACGCGAGATCAACATGGCCAGGCAGCTCATCGACGCCCTCGCCACCGAGTTCGATCCCGGCAAATACCACGACGGCTATCGCGAAGCGCTGATGGCCATGATCGAGGAAAAAGCCAGTGGCGCCGAAACCGTGACCCTTCCCGATCGCCCCGCCCAGGCGAACAACGTCACCGACCTCATGGCCGCCCTCGAAGCGAGCATCGCAGCCGCAAGGCAGGCCAAGAGCGCCTGACGGCCCCACCATGCGCTCGCTATAGTGATTGGAACGGAGGTTCATCATGGCACTTGCGCCGGTTCTTCCCGTGGCCGAAGGCTATCCCGAACTCCCTGATCGAGAGGGCTACGAGTATCTCGATGGAAAGTGGGTAAAGATACCGATGGCGAATCACTCGACCTGGGTAGCCGCCCAATTGTTCCGCCGGCTTTCGGCTTTCGTCGAGCAGGCGGGGCTCGGCCGCGTCTTTCCCCACGAGTTCGGCTACCAGATCTGGCCGTCCGCTCCTCGGCGGTACCGCAAGCCAG
>JANMTH010000077.1:0-11324 GCA_031390305.1 Thermoflexaceae bacterium | reverse complement strand
CGTCACTCGCGGACGAGCGGCATACTTTCCGACCGGTAAGCTACTTGCCCGATGGCGAAGCGGCAAGCCGGGTCGCGTCTATGACTATCATCGGCCGTCTGTCGCATATGGAGTATGCCGGCGTCAATTGAGCGAGTACCCTGCCTGATCTCAGGGAGGCTCCGACGCCGATGTCCACACCCACACTCATCCGCCGTATGACCGCGATGGACGCGAGCTTCCTCTATTTCGAAAAACCGGGCGCGGCCCTGCACATCGGGTCGACGTCCCTGCTCGACGGCGCCCTTTCGCGAGACGACCTCGTTCGCCATATGCGCTCCCGCATCCACCGCGTGCCGAGGTATCGGCAGCGGGCCGTCTTCGATGCCCTCAACCTCGCCCATCCCGCCTGGGAGGACGACCCGGAGTTCGAAGTAGACCGTCACATCGAGGAGGTGGTCCTCCCGGAGGGCGCCGAAGAGGCCGACCTTCGCTCCGCCATCGCCGATGCCTTTGCGCCCATGCTCCCGCGCGATCGGCCGCTCTGGAAGATGGTCCTCATCCAGGGTTTCCCCGAGGGCCGCACGGCGATGGTCTCGCTCGTCCACCACTGCATGGTTGATGGCGTTTCCGGCGTCGAGCTCCTTCAGGCGGTGACCGACCTCCAGCGCGACGCTGAGCCCGGCGAGCCGGAGCCGTACACGCCCTTCCCGGCCCAGGACCCCTTCGAACGCGTCCGCGACGCCTGGACGGACGCTATGAACGCCGCGATCGCCTCTGGCGCCGATGCGATGCGCCGCTGGTTCGAACCACAGCGTCAGATGGAAGAGATGCAAACCGTCGGCCGGGCGATGATGGCGGCCGCCCCGCAGCTCCTTCAACCCGCCCCTTCGACGCCGTTCAACCGGGCGGTCGGCGAGGGCCGCTGCTACGCCGTCGTGCCGATGTCGTTCGCCGAACTGCGCGCGATCCGCTCGGTCCTTGGTGGCACGCTCAACGATGTCGTCCTTTCGATCCTCTCGGGCGGCCTCGGCGCCTACCTCCGCTACCGCGAGCAGGAGACGGACGGGGTGGAACTGCGGGCGATGATCCCCGTGAACGTCCGTTCCGCCAACAGCAAGGAGGCCCTGGGCAACCAGGTCTCGATGATGATTGCGCCGCTCCCCATCGGCCTGACGGACGCGGTCGAGCGCCACCGCGCTGTCACGGCCCGCATGGGGAGCCTGAAGGAGGCGAACCAGGCGGGGGGATTCGCCCTCATGAGCCGCCTCACGGAATCGGTGCCGGCCAATCTTCAGGCCCTGGCGGCTATGTGGACACCGGCCACGCAGCCGCTCTTCAACGTTGTCTGCACGAACGTGCCGGGGCCCCAGGTGCCGCTCTACATTGTCGGCCGCCGGTTGGAGACGCTCTGGCCGCTCCTCCCGCTCTCCATGGGCCTCGGCCTCGGCGTCGCCCTCACGAGCTATAACGGAGCGCTCTATTGGGGCCTGACCGGTGACCCCGAACTGGTTCCGGACATCGAAGAGACGGCGCGCTGTATCGAACGCGCCTTCGAAGAGTTGAAGCTGGCCGCGGCCGAGGCGGCGGGCGAGGCCTGACTGGCGCCCCTATCGGAAGGCCTCGGCTCAGCCGTTGATGAGCGCGCTGGCGGCGCGTTCGGCGCTCGCCCGATCCGAGCCGATCACCCACGTAACCGAAGCGCCGGAGGCCTGAGTGAGCCCGTGCGTCGTTCCGTTGGCCAACCGCTGCATGGCGAAGGCGCTCGCCGAGGGGAACGCCTTCGCCCCGGCGGCCGCGAGCCATGCCTCGTACGCTTCGGCGAACTGGACCGCTTCCGTTTCGTCGCGAAAGTGCGCGCGGAAGACGGCGACGGTCTGCTTGCCATCGGTGTAAAGGTCGTACTGGTCCCCGGCCCAGCCCTCGGCCGCCTGGATCGCTTCTAGCCCCTTGAGCTGCTGCTGGAGGAAGTTTCCCAGGTGGAACTCCCCGATCGTGCCCGTCGAATCCCGGTGCCAGTTCCGTCCGAGCGCGTCTTCCAGCGGCGGCAGGCTGACCGCCTCGGGGGCCCATGAGGAGCTGAGCGCGGGGTGAAGGATCAGGGCCGTCGCCGACGGTGGTGAGCGGAAAAGGGCATCGACGGCGGCGTTGCCGCCATCGCGCCGCAACCCGGCGACCCATTCCGCCCCGGCGCCGTAGGGAAACCTGAACTCGCGTTCAAGCGCGGGCGGGACGCCTTGAAGCGACGCTGAGCCGGCCATGAAGAGCACCGCGCCCGCGCCGCCGGGTCGAAGGGTGAAGCGACGTTCAGTCGAGACGGCGTCGCCTTCGACGAGAGCTGAAAAGGCGAGGTTCCGGTCGAGGTTGTTCTGCACGGTGCGCGTCGTGGCCGCGAGCCCGAAGGCCGCGTCCTGGAGTGCGTGGACGAGTTCGTGGGCGATGAGCGACCGCTGCTGGCCGTCCGGCGCGTCCAGCGCCCCGGGCGTCTCGCTAACCAGCCAGAAGCGGCTCGTCGCCTGGTCGTACAGGGCGGCGACGGCTGTCCCGGCGAACCCCAGGTAGAGCGCGAGGTAGTCGTCCGCCGGTCCGATGTAGCCGAGCAGGCGGTAGAGCCGCGTCGTCCGCGCGAACCAGGCGCGGTCCTCGGCCGTCAGCGTTGCGTCAATCAGGGCGGGAAGCTCAGCTCGGCGGATCACCGCCGCCGTGAGCGTGGCGGGGGCGCTGAGGCCGCGCAGCGCCGCCGCCTGTCCGAGGATCTCGACCACCGCCGGCGAAAGCGGCCCGGCCGCGGGAAGCGCTGCCGTGGCGGCAACGGTCGCGCTGGTCGGCGCCTCCGGCGGGGCCGGGTTGCCGCCACAGCCGGCTGCCCCAAACGCCAGAATGAGCGCCGCGAGGGCGAGCGAGGCGATCCACGGAACGGATCTGGGAAGGGTCATCGGGCCTCCGTGTGATCTCGCTCCTTGCCCGGTCAAAGCAGGCTGGCTATGCTCAAGGCTGCGGCGCATTCGTCTAGCGGCCTAGGACATCGCCCTCTCAAGGCGGAGATCAGGGGTTCGAATCCCCTATGCGCTACCATATCCCTGAATCCGCGCGGGCGGCATCACGAAGTTCCACTTCCCGCCGACGCGGAACTGACTTCGTGGTGGTGGTGAATCTCTCCGGTCCCACCGCCGCGGCAGATTGCCTTGCTCGCCGTTGGGCTCATTTGCGAATCCATTGCCTTAGCACCTCTTCGAGTTCCTCCGCCGACCCGGCCCGAGCGAAAACTTCGCCGACATCTCGATCGGCTCCAACGCCGCCAGGCGTGAAGAGCACACATTTCAATCCTGCCGCCCGGGCAGCATTGACGCCACGTGGCGAGTCCTCGACGGCTATGCAATACCTTGCGGCGAGGCCCGCCCGCTCGATACCTGCGAGGTAACCGTCAGGATAGGGCTTTGCCCTCGGATAGTCCTCGCGCACGACCGCGAAATCAACGTGCTTGAGCATGCCTGATAGTCCGTGGATGATGTCGAAATGCTCGCGGCGTGACGCCGTCACGATCCCCGTGGTGAAGTGTTCTTTCATACGTTCAAGCAACTCAGGCATGCCGGGGATCGCGAGTTGTTCTGTCCGAAGTAGTTCGCTGTAGCGCGCGTCGCGCCGTGTATAGAGAGCCCGCAGATCCTTGCCCTCCAGCTTGGAAAGCGAAAGCAGGCTCACCCCGTGTTTCTGATTGATCTCTTCAAACTGCGCCCAGGTAGCCGTCACCCCTATTTCTGCCAACTCCAGACGGTTCGCCTCGAAGAACCACTTCTCCGTATCGACCAAGACCCCATCATTGTCCCAAAGAATCGCGCGCTTCTTCTTCATTCTCGGCACCTTGCGTCTGTGATGGAGATGACCTGCCCCCCGAACTTTGATCCAGGGGTGATTATTAGTCCGATAGGTTATGCGCCTCAGGCGGGCAACTTCGTCACGTCGATCTGATACAGATCGACGACGTTCTGAAAGCACATGCGCTCCACGTCCTCCCTGGGAACGCCGGCCATGATCCGTTCCAGGACAGACATGGAGTGCGGCCAGGTCGCGTCGTGATGCGGGTAGTCGTTGCCCCAGTTCAGGTTGCCGACACCGATTGCTTCCCGCGTCAGCACGCCCTCCTGGTCGTCTTCGAAGGTCGCGCAGAAGTTGCGCCGGAAGTACTCGCTCGGCTTCATCTTCAGGTAATCGACGGCGAATCGCGGCGTCCGGTAGATGGCGTGGTCCAGGCGCTGGAGGAAGTGCGCGATCCAGCCCGTTTCGAACTCACTGACGATGATCCTGAGCTTCGGGAAGCGTTCGACGACGCCACCACAGATCAGGTCCATCACCGTGTTGGCGACGGTCGTGTGGGCCAGCGTATACCCCTTGATCGTCCCGCCCGGCGCGCCCCAGTGTGCCGGCAGGCCGCCATCGAGCGCGACTCCGGTGAAGATGTGCATCGTCAGGGGCACCCCATACTCCTCGGCCGCCGCCCAGAAACGGTCGTAGGCCGGGTCGTAATACGGCTGTTCCGGGGAAACATGCGCGGGGATCATGAAGCCGCGCACCCCGCGGCGGGCGGCCCGCTCCATCTCCGCCAGCGCCGCGTCGATTTCGGGGACGGGCAGACAGCCGATCCCGATGAGCCGTTCTGGCGCGACCGAGCAGTAGTCCAGGAGCCAGTCGTTGTGGCGTTCGAAGACGGCACGCCTCACCTCGTTATCGGCGATCGCGAAGGTGAACATGTCCAGGCTGGCGTACATCACTTCGCCAACGATCCCATCCTGGCGTTGTTCGTCGAGGCGCTTGCTCGGGTCGAGGACGCCCGGATTCAAGCCGTCGTAGCCGCGGGCGATGCGTTCGTGCGTCTTCGGGTCATCCAGGCGGCTGCCGGCGATGCCCAGACGGCCCACCGGGATCGGCCCGGCGCCGGGGAGCAACAGCCAATCGCCGGGATGCCCGCCGTGGTCCCGTTCGATGCGCGGGGCGCGGTCGCCGAAGCGCGCTTCGAGGCCTTCGAAAACCTCGCGCGCCTCCACGACGTGGGAATCGCAAGAGTAGTACCGCATGGGAGTCTCCTTCCGGCTCGGCTCAGTAGCCGAGCTGTTTGTCGACGACGCCGATCAAGGGCAGTCCCGCCTGGGCCCGCCTCAGGTTGTCACAGAACCGCTCGATGTTCCGGGGCGCCCTCAGTTGGCTCGCTCCGGCCGTGTGGGGTGTCATCACGACGTTGGCGAACCGCCAGAGCGGGTGTTCGCCGGGCAGGGGTTCGATGGGCGTGACATCGAGTGCGGCGCCACCGCAGCGGCCGTCCTCCAGCGCCCGCACGAGGGCGTCGCCATCGACGATCTCGCCGCGGGTGACGTTCACGAGAAGCGCTCCGCGTTTCATCGCCGAGAAGGCGCGGTCGTCGAAGAGGTCGCGCGTACCATCCGCCAGGGGGCAGCAGACCGCGACGACGTCCGACCTGGCGAGCAGCGCGTCGAGGCGCTCGATACCCCAAACGCCGGTCACGCCGTCGGATGGTGGCACGGGCCAGGCATCCACCGCGAGCACGGCCATCCCGAAAGCTGTCGCGCGCCGCGCCATGGCCCGGCCGGTTCCGCCGAATCCGACGATGCCCATGGTCAGGCCTTCGAGTTCGACCTCGGCGCGGCGCATCTCCACGCGTTGATCCCAACCCGCCGGGCCGAGGCGGATGGCGGTCGCTATCTGGCGGGTGAGCGCCAGGAGCAGGCCGAAGCCAGTATCCGCCAGGTGCCCGCCCACGAGCCCTTTCTCTCCGGTAAGGACGACGGCGGAATCGCGCATCGCCGGGTAGAGGAAGGCATCCATGCCCGAGGCGATAGCGTGTACCCACCGCAGCCGGGGCGCCGCCTCAAAGAGCCGCTCGGGGATGAAGCCGAAGATGATATCGATGTCGGCGGCCAGCGCGATCGCCTCGCGCGTGTTTTGCGCCACCCGCACCGTCGAGCCCGGTGGCGACGCCTCCCGGATCCGCTCAAGGCCGGCGTCCGCGATCTCGGGCAGCGTCAATCCGAGGATGACGAGGATGTTCGCTGGTCCCGCGAGGGTCACTTCGTTCATCGCAGCGCCACCTCAACCACGCCGATGCCCCCGTAGCTGGCCGACCAACGTTGGCCGGCCGCCGCGTCGAAGCGGGCATAGGCGCCCGTGATCACGCGCTGCCCCGCAAGGAGCCCCTGACCGTGCCGCGCGAGCCCGGTGATGAGCGCCTGGAGCGAAGCGAAATGGTCATCCAGTTCGTCGCTGCTCAGGCCCGTGTAGACCTCCTCGCCGTCGCGGGCGACGCGGCAGCGCGTGGCATTGAGATCGCCCAGCGCGGCGACCTCAACGCCGCTTCCGGCGACGATGCCCCAGTTGGTCATGCAGCCCGTGGCCATCGCCGGAAGGTCGGGGCGGGCCGTACCGGGACGGCGTTCGTTGATCTCGAAGCCCGCGGAAACGTGGCTCATCGCCGCGGCCACATCCTCGCGGGCCACATTCGCCCCTTCGATGGAACGGCCGACCGTGAAACAGAGTTCCGGTTCGATCGAGGGCTGGTGGATGGCCGCGACATCGATCGTCTCGCCAGCGCTGAAGACGCGGTCGGCAAGGATGTAGCCAAACGGCCGGACATCGGCGCCCACGGCCTTGCGTGCACGGGGCGACGTGAGGCCGACCTTCCAGCCGCCGAGCGCCCGGCCCGCCGCGAGTTCGCGGCCCAGTAGCCGCAGTTGGACGCCCAGCGCTTCTTCAAGGGAGAGCGCGCCCGGCAACCACTCCGGGCAGTAGTCGTCCTCCTGGCGCGCTCGCCAGAGCCGTTCGGCCGCTTCGTCCAGGTCCATCTCAAGCCTCCTCACAGAATCAGAGTCTGGCGGCGACGGCATCAAGGAATGCCGTCGTGGATGCCGTGCCCCCCTGGTCGATGGTGAGCGACAGGCCGCTCGTGTAGACCTCGTCCACGGCCCGGCGAAGGCGGGAGGCGGCATCAGCGAAACCAAGGTGTTCGAGCATCATCACGCCCGAAAGGAGCGTCGCCGTGGGGTTGATGCTGTTCTGGCCGGCGATGTCTGGCGCCGTGCCGTGGGCGGATTCGAAATACGCGTAGTCGTCGCCGTAACAGCCACTTGGCGCAAGCCCGAGTCCGCCGATCAGGCCCGCCGCCGCGTCCGACATCACGTCTCCGTACAGGTTGGGGAGGAGGACGACATCCAGCGCCTGGGGCTCGGCGATCAGGCGCCGAGCGAAATCGTCGATGATGAAGGACTCGACGGCCACGTCCGGGAACTCTCGGGCGGTGGCGAGGGCTACCTCACGGAAGTACCCATCGCTCGCCGGGAGCATGTTGTGCTTGGTACCGATCGTCAGGTGGCCGGGGTGTCCCTGGGCGCGGCGGGTTCGCGCAAGCTCGCAGGCGAAACGGGTGACCCGCGCCGTCGCCTCTTCCGTGATCACCTTCAGGGCGAAGCGCCCCGGCCCCATATCGTTCACGGCGCGCCCGGCCGTTGGGCTCCGGAGATCGAGCGGGCGGAGCGTTTCGAGGTCGCCTTCGACGCGAACGTACATGTCCTCCAGGTTCTCCCGGACGATCACGAAGTCGATCCCGGAGGGGTCTTTGAGGGGGCTGGCGCAGCCCGGCGTCCAGCGCGCCGGCCGAACGTTGGCGTACGTCTGCTTGCCCCAGCGAAGGTACATCAGGGCCGGGCCGCTGGGCCCGCTGGTCGAGCCAAAGAGCGTCGAATCAGACGCGTCGATGGCGTCCCGCGCTTCTTGCGGAAAGAGGCTGCCGTGGCTCGCCCGGGCGGCCGCGCCGATCGGCGGGAACTCCCAGGAGATCGCCAGTTCCAGGCTCCGAAGCAGTTCGACCACAGGCCGTACGGCTTCGGGCGAAGCATCCTCTCCTTCGATGACGACGACGCGTTTCATGCCCACCCGTCCCTTTGGGGTGGTACGACCCACCGCCGCGGACGATCGCGGACGATACGCTTCGGCCGGCCGGCTTGTCCATCGGCTCCGCGAACCGCTGGCGGCGGCGCCCCGTCTCGATGTTCACGGACGCCCCCAGCGCTCGGTCGCGGAACGCTACTACAACGGGAGCGTCGCCACCGCGCGCGGAAGGTCACCGTGACTTGCTACGCTCCGCGGATGACTCCTCGACCGAGGGCGGTCACTCGTTCGCGGCCGCGGAACGTGCCAGTTCGAGCGCCGCGGCGAGGGGTGGCGGGTCTTCGAAGAACCAGGCGGGCCGCAGGCGCAGCGTCGGGAAGGCGGTTGAGCGATACATACCGTCGGCCTCCGTCTGCCGCTCGACATAGGCGCCGCTATCAAGGGCGAAGAAGCGCGCACCCTCGTGCCCCTCGCGGGAATCGACGATCCAGTATTCCGCGATACCGTTAGTGGCGTATTCACGGAATTTCGTCACGTAATCCCGTTCAACGCTGTCGTCCGATACGACCTCGATGACGAGGTCCGGATTGCCATCGAGGAACGCGGCCTTCAGGCGTCCATGGTGCGCCGCCGAAACGACCATGATGTCTGGCTCGCGGCCCGGCTTGCCGGCGCCAGAAGACATCGCGTAGGGGCCACCGAGGACGGTGGCCTTCCCGCTGGCGCCCAGGGCCGCATTCAGAAAGGTAGTCAGGAACGAGACGATTCGCTGATGCGGGTATTTGGCGGACATGTAGAGGAACGCCTCCCCATCGATCCACTCGGCCAGTCCCTCTTCGTAGTCCATTCGCAGGAACTCATCGAAGCTCAGGCGGGCCGAAGCGATGAAATCTGGGCGGCCCCTCGGGACGAAGGCGATGCAGCGCACGTGCGCAGCCGCATCGCCTTCTCGGGTTCGGACCGCGGGTGCATGTGGGGAAGCCATCAACCGAAGGATAGCACTCCCGGGGAGGCGTCTCTACGCCGAAAGGGCGCCCCCTCTGGGGCGCCCTTTCGTTCCTGCCACTCGGCCACTAGCAGCTATGTGCTACTTCGTGAGAATGTGGATTGTGCAGGCCGAGCAGAGGCCGATGACGTGGGCCATGGCCACCTTCGAGCCTTCCACCTGGCGTGCGCCGGCCTGGCCGCGGAGGTGGAAAACGACTTCGGCGATGTTCGCCACCCCCGTCGCCCCCAACGGATGACCCTTCGAGAGCAATCCGCCCGAGGCGTTCACGACCGCCGTCGTGGTCGGCGCGTACGTCTTATCGACGAACGGCGCGATGTCCTCCTCGTACTTCGTCGGGATCTTGTTGCCAAGCCACGGCGCGCCGCTGGCGATGTGCTTACCCGCTTCACCTTCGCCGCAGAGCCCGAGGTTTTCGTAGTGCAGCAGTTCGGCCGTCGCGAAGCAGTCGTGCAGTTCGACCTGGCTGAGGTCCTTCGGGCCGACACCGGCCTGCTCGTAGGCGATCTTCGCCGCGTTCTTCGTCAACGTGTTGATGTCCGGCAGCGAAAGGTCGCGGTCGCTCCACGGGTCACTCGTGAGGACCGAAGCGGCGACCTTGATTGGCTGGGTCGTGAACTGGCGGGCCTTCTCCATCGAGCAGAGGATCGCCGCGGCGGCGCCATCGCCCGTTGGGCAGCACATCAGGAGGGTGTTCGGATAGGCGATGACGCGGGCGTTCATCACCTCGTCCAGGGGCGATTCCTTCTGGTACTGGGCGAGCGGGTTGTTCGTGCTGTGCCAGTGGTTCTTCACACTGGCCATGGCGAAGTGCTCTTGCTGGGTGCCGTAGGCGCGGGCGTGCTCCATGCCGGCCATGCCGAAGACGGCGGGCATCATGTACGAGCCGACGCGCCCTTCGAGGCTGGTCGCCGGGTCGCCACGCGAGCCGAGGAGGCCCTGCTTGCCCATCTGCTCGGAGCCGACCGCCATGGCGACGTCGTAAGCGCCGGAGGCCACCGCGAAGTACGCCTCGCGGAAGGCCGTAGAGCCGGTCGCGCAGGCGTTGGCGACGTTGACCACTGGGATCCCGGTCTGGCCGAGGTTCTGGAGGATCCGCTGGCCCGATCCGGAGGTCTGGTAGAGGTTGCCGCTGTAAAGCGCCTCGATGTTCTTTATCGTCATGCCAGCATCGCTCAGGGCTTCGAAGCCCGCCTGGGCGGCCAGCTGGGAGACGTCGCGGTCCGGGTAGCGCCCGAACTTGATCATGGAAACGCCGACGATGGCTACTTCACGCATGGGGTTGGTTCTCCTTTAGGAACGTGGTGGGGCTCAGGCCGGACGATAACGATAGGCGACGTAGGAGTTGCCTTCGCGGTCTTCGGAGCACTTCTCGGTGTACATCTTGAGCTTCATGCCGAACTTGATGTTCTCGGGCTTCGGTTCGATCTCGATGTTGGAGTTGATCGAAACGCCTTCCGGAAGATCGACGATCGCGGCGACGTAGGGCGCCTTCACGTAGGGCGTGGCCTGGTGGATGATCGTGAAGACGTGCACTTCGGCGTCGCGGCCGAGCTTCACCTCGGTGAACGGGCCCGCCGAACTGCACTTGCCGCAGTACATACGGGGGCCGGCGTAGAGGGCGCCGCAGACGCACCTGTTGCCGAAGAGGTAGTCCTCGTCGCGAGTCGCGCCGAGGCGCAGGTACGGGACGAGCGGGCGGAGTTCTGGTGTGACTTCTGCCTGGTCAGCCAAGCGGGTTCCCCCTTCTTCCATGGAGTGGAGTTCCTGGTGGGGGATGGGGCGCAGGCGTGCCAGCCCCTCGCCGAGGAAGCGCGACCGTATTGTGGTCAGCCGCCACGGGCGCGTCAAGCGGGCGGGCGGCCAACCCTACTCCGACGCAGGAACCTCGCCCGGTTCCAGCTGGCGAAGGCCGTTGGCCGCCAGTTCCTCCGTGGGCAGGGTGAGCCGCTTGCCGGCGCAGACGAGGAAGGCCTCGGCGATGCCGCCGACCTTCGCGTTCTGACCGATCGCCTTGTTCGCCACGCGGTCCGGCCGTGCCGCGTTTACCTGTGCGACGAGGCCATCCACGTCGGACTGGGCGAAGGGCAGCGCGCGGTCCTTTCGCGTCTCGAACCCGGCGCCCGCCATGCATTTCGAGAACGGCGCCCACCGCGGGTTGTACCACGACGATTTCGCCTTCTCCTCGTCGGAAATCGCCCGGTTGTCCCACGCGCCGTAGGAGTCCCAGAACTCGCCCGTATCTGGGCGAATGAACCGGTTGTACGTTGGCGGTGGCGGCCCATCTTCCTCTGTGAGCGGGCGGGTCGGGGAGTCGTCAGTAACTCCGGCTGCGATGGCCGCCCCGAGCGCCCCTGCGAGCAATCCGAACGTCAAGGAGGAGACTAGGAGAACGCGTTTCGAAGTCAGTTTGAACATGTCACTCATCCTCAGTGAACGTAGATGT
>JANMTH010000066.1:0-1747 GCA_031390305.1 Thermoflexaceae bacterium | reverse complement strand
CGATCAACCCCTTGCTGCGGTTCGCCAGAAGGTCCTTGGCAAGGGCGTCGATCCAACGCGGGTCGACACCCCGGGCCCCCAACGCGGCTGCCGCGTTGGGGACCCCGCCCGGGACGCCGGCTCCCGCCAGGTTCGCCGCCTGCCCTGAGCTTGTCGAAAGGGCTCCGGCCGTGGGCGGAGCCACTCGTGCAGCGAGCGCTGCGAGGAACGGGGCGATCTGCCGGCTCTGGAGACGGAGCCGGTGATCGGCCATGGCTCCCGTCAGCGAGAAGACCCCTTCAACCGCGTAAAGTCGGTTCATTGCCTGCGCTGAGCCTGACGCAGGGGCCTGCGCTGAGCCTGACGCAGGGGCCTGCGCTGAGCCTGTCGCAGGGGCCTGCGCTGAGCCTGTCGCAGGGGCCTGCGCTGAGCCTGTCGAAGGGGCGCCACCGGAGGCTCCCGCGCCCCTTCCGGCCGCGAAACCTCGCGCGTGACGGAACATCTCCGGGTCGGTGAGAAGCGGGTCGGCGTCAAGGGCGAGAATCACCGCGGCTCGATCGAGGCGGAGCATGAGATCGAGGTCGCGCCCCGTGGCGTACCGCAGTCCCGCGAGTCGGCTCTCGTCGCTGACGGCGTCGTAGGTCGCCCATTGCAACCGGGGGTAGCGGCTACGGAGCTCGGAAGCCAGGCGTGCCAGGGTGGGAGAGCAGAAGGACTCGGAGAGGATCGCCAGGCCGGCGCCGCCATCCGAGGCATGAGCCTCGGACAGCTGACCCCAGGCCGTCACGAAATCGCTCCAGGACTTCCGCGTACCCTGCAGTGTGACCGACTGCGAGCGGTCGGGATCGTAGAGGCCGAGCACGGACGCCTGGACGATGGAGCTCGAGGCCCCGAGGGTCGAGGGGTGCGAAGGGTTTCCCTCGATCTTGGTCGGTCGCCCTTCGTGGCTCTCGACGATCAGGCCGTAGGCGCTCCGGCGGAACGGCATGGTCGTCGCGTAGTAGCGGGGGATCCCGGGAACGATCTCCTCAGGAGCGGTGACAAAGGGGACTATCTCTTCGACAGGGCGCCGGCACCCCGCGACCCCCGCGAGCGACAGCGAGGCCCCCAGGAGCATCATCATGTCGCGCCGGGTGATCCCGTCGGGAAGCTCCGAGGCGCCCTCCGGGAACTCCCGCTCGAGAAACGCGCGGGATTCGGGGCTCTCCTCGAGACTTCGCCAGTACGTTTCACTCACCGGTGGCACCCCGAACAGTCAGTCGGCGGAGAGACCGGTCGTGCGCCGGCGAGCTGCGCCGCGTGCATTTGGACGTCCCTGGGAGGGGTCCACTTCATGTTGGTGACCTCCGAGATGGGGCGTCGGTGTGGACCGGGGTTGCGGTGGCAGTCGAGGCACCAGCTCATACTGAGGGGCGCCATCTGGGTGACCGTTTCCATCTCGTCGACGCGGCCGTGGCAGGTGACGCAGCCGATTCCTGCCGCCACGTGCGAGTTGTGGGTGAAATAGGCGTAGTCGGGAAGCTTGTGGACGCGAATCCAGCGCATCGGCCGACCGCTGGCGGCGCTTTCCCGAATCGGTGCGAGCGTCTCGCTGTCCCTCTTCACGAGCAGATGGCAGTTCATGCAGGCCTGGGTGGGCGGAACGTTCGCGACGGCAGAAATCTCGACCGAGGCGTGACAGTATCGGCAATCGAGACCGAGCTCGCCGACGTGGAGCTTGTGGCTGTACGGGACGGGCTGAACGGGACGGTAGCCCACGTCTGTGTAC
>JANMTH010000064.1:0-3966 GCA_031390305.1 Thermoflexaceae bacterium | reverse complement strand
ATGGGCCTGAACGGCGCAATCACGGAGCGCGTCGTAAGCATGAACATCGACGACCCGCTCACGCGCAAGATGCACATCCACATGAGCGGCTGCCCGAACAGTTGCGGCCAGCACCATATCGCGAACATCGGCTTCCACGGCGCCGCGATGAAAGTCGGCGACAACCAGCTTCCCGCCTACCACATGTTCGTCGCTGGCAACTACGAGAACGGTGAGATGCGCATCGGCACGCAACTGAAGGTGCGCATGCCCGCCAAGCGCACGCCCGACGCGGTCGAGCGGCTCGTCAAGCTCTACGAACGCGACCGCGTCGATGGCGAAGAGTTCAACGCCTTCTTCGACCGGGTCGGCGCTGCCGTCTTCGAAAAGGAGATCGCGGACCTGACCATCCCCGGCGAATTCACCGACGACAACCAGGGCATGTTCATCGACTGGAGCAAATTGGACCTCTACCAGCTCCAGCGCGGCGAAGGCGAATGCGCCATCTAGCTTGCAGAGTACGTACGGTTTAACGTACACTGCTGGCATGAAGACGATTAACGCGACCGAGGCTCGCCAGGGTCTCTACCGGCTCATCGATGAAGTCGCCAGTTCCCGCGAACCTGTTCAGATCACCGGCCGGCGCGCAGATGCCGTGCTCGTTTCGGCCGAGGACTGGCAGGCGATCGAGGAGACGCTCTTCCTGCTGGCCATTCCGGGAATGCGGGAATCCATCCTCAATGGTCACCGCGAACCGCTGGATGAGTGCACCGAGCCGCTTGATTGGTGAGCGGTTGGAGGCTCACCTTCGCCAGTCAGGCGCGGAAGGACGCGCGAAAGCTCGCCGCATCCGGGCTTCGGCCGCGCGCCGAGACGTTGCTTGCGATTCTAGAGGCCGACCCGTTCCAGCCGCCGTTTGAGTCGCTGCTCGGAGACCTCCGCGGTTACTACTCGCGGCGCATTAGCCTCCAACATCGTCTCGTCTACGAAGTCATCCCCGAAGAACGAATCGTGCGCGTGCAGCG
The DNA here is from genome assembly GCA_031390305.1 of Thermoflexaceae bacterium. Lineage (GTDB taxonomy): Bacteria > Chloroflexota > Dehalococcoidia > Tepidiformales > Tepidiformaceae > JANMTH01. The sequence goes on along the minus strand of JANMTH010000064.1, from coordinate 2,962 downwards.
CATGTGGACCTACTACGGCGACTGATCGGCCTGTCCTGGCCGCCCCTACCCCTGTAACGCCCGCCAGGCCTCCCGCCAGGGAATGCCCCCGCCCCGTTCCGCCTCCTCGAGGGCCGCCCGCTGCAACGGTTCGGCCAGCCCGCCGAGGTAGATCCAGGCGTTCGTGCTCACCTTCAGCGCCAGCGTCCGATGGCTCGCCAACAGCCCGCAAAACGCCTCGAAGATCGCTCCCCGGTCCAGATAGTTCTCGAACACGAAGAGCGAAAGGTCCTCCAGCGCCTCTACGTCGTCCGCCGCCTCCAGGCGGTCGTATACCTCGCCCAGCCAGTCCGCCACGTTCTCCCAGACAGCCGCCGCCTCCGGACAGTTGCGCGTCTCCAGCGCTTCGAGCGAAGAGAACAGCATCACGAGGAACGTTGGCAGCCGCCGCTGCGCGTAGCCTAGCTGCGCGACGCGCGCCCATCGCAAGTCTTCGTTACAGCTCGAATGCGGCCGTTGGGCCGGGATGGCGCCGGCCAATTCGTTCGCTTCCGTGTCCGGCAGCGTCCGTACCCAGTCTTCGATCGTCATCGGCGGAACCTCGCCGAGGTCGATCACCGAAAGTGCCGCCAACCGCCGTTCGGGTGGGCCGTCCTGGATCTCGATCACGAGTTCTGGCGTGCTCAGGTGGCGGAACGCGCGCTCATGCGCGTCCCATCCCGTGTACTGTGCCGGCAGCCGACGCTCCATCAGCATGAGAGTACAACCCCGCGGCGTGCATTCGCCCGTTAGAATCTCCCTATGGATGTCGTCCGCTTTCGCCGCCACCGCAGGTTACGCACAACAATCGCCATGCGCGCCATGGTTCGGGAGACCGAGCTGAGCCCGGCCCACCTCGTCTATCCCCTCTTTATCGAAGCCGGCCTCAGCGGCCGTCAGCCGATCGGCTCGATGCCCGGACAGGACCGCCTCGGCCTCGACGCCCTCGCCAGCGAAGCGCGCGGCATCCGCGATCGCGGCATCGGCGGCGTCCTCCTCTTCGGCCTTCCCGAAGCCAAGGACGATCGCGGCAGCGGCGCCTGGGCCAAAGACGGCATCGTCCAGCAGGCCGTCCGCGTCATCAAGGAGGCCGCCCCGGAGCTTGTCGTCATCGGCGACGTCTGCCTCTGCGAGTACACCGCCCACGGCCACTGTGGCCTCCTCCGCCCCAATGGCACGGTCGATAACGACGCCACCCTCCCCCTCCTCGCCGAGACTTCGAACAGCCTCGCCGAGGCCGGCTGCGACATCATCGCCCCCAGCGACATGATGGATGGCCGTGTCGCCGCCATTCGCCAGGCCCTCGATTCGGGCGGCTTCGAAGATCGCGCCCTCCTCTCGTACGCCGCAAAGTTCTCCAGCGCCTTCTACGGGCCCTTCCGCGAAGCCGCCGAGAGCGCTCCCGCCTTCGGTGATCGCCGCGGCTATCAGATGGACCCCGCCAACGGCCGCATGGCGATCGACGAAGTCCTTACGGACATCGATGAAGGGGCCGACATGGTGATGGTCAAGCCCGCCCTCCCCTACCTCGACATCATCCGCATCACCCGCGACCTCGTGAATGTTCCCGTGGCCGCCTACAACGTCAGCGGCGAATACAGCATGCTCATGGCCGCCGCCCAGAACGGCTGGATCGACCAGGACCGCGCCATCGACGAGACCTTGACGTCGATCCGCCGCGCCGGCGCCGACATCATCATCACCTACCATGCCAAACAGTGGGCCGAGAGCCGGACCTAGAACGTCGCCGGATTCGGCGGAGCTGAGAGCATGGACGGGTCCGGCGGGCTCATGATGCTGACGTGGTTTCCGCTGGGATCGACGAATACCGCGTAGCGAGCGCCCCAAAAGGCGTCGTAGGGTGGTTGGGCCGCCGCGTAGCCAGCGGCAAGCATCTCGGCGTGGATGCGGTCCACTTCACCACGGTCGGCAACACGGAAGTTGAAGACGACGCCCGTTCTCCCGCCCTCCCAACCCTGGTCCCAGAAAGAGGCGAAGGCGCTGCTATCCAGATCGACCGCATGGTCATCGCTTGAACCGGCCCGGCGGTGATGGCCAGACCACGGTTCGGGCGGCTGTTGCACTTCGATGCCGAGACGCTGGTAGAAATCGACGGCCGCCGACATGTCAGCGACGACAATGTTGATGCCGTCGAACGTGGGACTAGTCATGACACCCTCCGTCCGCGGGAGTATACAGAGCTAGGTCGCGCATGTACTTGCGCATCGCCACGGCCTTCGTCGCGTCGGGCGCGCGGTGGAAGGGCCTCCGCGAGGCGATACAGGGCGCTCTCTACGTAACCGGCCATTCTCGGTATCGTCTCACCGGCTACCGGCTACCGGCTACCGGCTACCGGCTACCGGCTACCGGCTACCGGCCACCGGCCACCGGCTACCCCGCGCCCCTTGACCGCGGGTCTATAGTGGAGATTGCGACGCCTCATTCGCTGGCCTCGCCAGGAGCAACCGATCATGGCTGGTCCGGCGCTCATCCTCGCCGGTTATGGTGTTGGTGATTCGCTCCAGCTCACCGTGGAGTCGCAGCGGGCGCTTGCCCGGGCAGGGCGGGTGTTCGCGATAGGCGTCCCGCCCAATCTCGATCGGCTGCTCCGGGCACAGAAGATCCGTGCGGTGGATCTCTCGGCCTGTTTCGCGGCCGGGCGGCCGTTCGCCGAAGTCTATCTCGATATCGCCGAGACCGTGCTCCGCCAGGCGAGCGAAGAGCCCCCGGCCCTCCTCCTTTCCGAAGGGAACCCGCTGCTCTCGAACTCACTTAACCGCTTCCTCCTGGTGAAGGCGAAGGAGCGGAAGCTGGCGACGCAGGTGCTCCCCGGCGTATCGCCGATCGATTCCCTCATCTGTCAGGTCGGCCTGGATGTCGGGACGTTTGGCTTGCAGGTCTTCGACGCCCGTCGCGTCTACACGCGCCAGATGCCTATCCAGCC
>JANMTH010000063.1:0-3509 GCA_031390305.1 Thermoflexaceae bacterium | reverse complement strand
GTACACAGCCGCGGCGCTTCAGATTCCGGACGACTTCGTCAATAACGAAGACACGTTCCTGAATCCACATGTGGAGGACGAGGCGAATAATTGGGCGAATCGCGGATCGCTACTGGCAGCATATCGTCGACTCAAGTCACTTGTAGGAGACAGCGAGTACTCCCGCGCGTCGGTTGCGGACTAACAGCTAAGCCACCCTGCTAGTTCAGCCGCTCGAAAATCGTCGCGATGCCCTGGCCGCCGCCGATGCAGAGGCTGACGATCCCGTAACGCCCGCCCGTGCGCTCCAGCTCGTGCATCAGCTTCACCACGAGGATCGAGCCCGTTGCGCCGACGGGGTGGCCAAGGGCGATTGCGCCGCCGTTCGGGTTTGTCTTCGCCGCATCGAGCGAAAGCTCCTGGGAGCAGGCACAGGCAACACTCGCGAACGCCTCGTTCAGCTCGATCACGTCGATCTGGTCGATCGTCATGTTCGCCTTCTCCAGCGCCTTGCGGACCGCCGGGATCGGCCCTTCGCCCATGATGCTCGGATCGACACCGGCCTCCGCGCGGGCGACCATCCGCAGGCGGGGCGTGACCCCCAGCTCCCGCGCCTTCGTCGCGCTCATCACCACCAGGGCGGCGGCGCCGTCGTTGATCCCGCTGGCGTTCCCGGCCGTCACCATTCCGCCGTCCTTGAAGGCGGCGCGCATCTTCGCCAGGGCCTCGGCCGTGGTGGCACGGGGGTGCTCGTCGGTATCGAAGAGCTTCTCTTCGCGGCCCACCTTGATAGGGATAGGGATGATCTGCTCCGTGAAGCGGCCCGCCTCGATCGCGGCGAGGGCACGCCTCTGGCTTTCGGCGGCAAACTCGTCCTGGTCGCTCCGGGTCACCTCATACATCTCGGCCAGCTTCTCCGCCGTGAGCCCCATGTGCTGGTTGCTGAAGGGGTCGCTGAGGATACGGATCATGCTGTCTTCGACCACACCGTGGCCCATCCGGTAGCCGTTGCGGCCGTTCGGCAGGAGGTAGGGGAGTCGCGTCATGTTCTCGGCGCCACCGGCGACCACGACATCGGCGTCACCGGTCTGGATGTAGCGGGCGGCGCTGTGGATCGCTTCGAGGCCGCTGCCGCAGAGGCGGTTCACGTTCATCGCCGGGACGCTGTAGGGCAGTCCACCCTTCACGGCGGCGAAGCGGGAAAGGTACGTGTCTTCGCCGATCTGGCCGCAGATACCCATGATCACCGTGTTCACCTGGCCGGGGTCCACATGGGCCCGGTTCAGGGTCTCCTTGATCACCGTCGCGCCCAAGTCCGAGGCGGACACATCGGTGAGGGAGCCCTGGAACCGGCCGATGGCCGTCCGCACGCCGCTAACGATGACAACGTCTTCCATGTCGAAGGTCCGAGTGCCGAGTTGCGAGGTCCGAGTCCCCGCGTGCACAGTGCGGTAGATTGTACGCGAGCGTAGGGTGCCCGCTATTCGGCGCCGCGCATGGGAGGGCACGGAGACATCGGGGCCGCCTATCGCGCGGGCGAGGCTGACGAATTCGCTCCCTCCGTTTGCCGCGGGTGCCGGGGCGGCAATAGACTCGGGCGGATGACGAGCACGCCCGCGGCAGCAGATACCGATCCCGCGGGCGAGGCGTCCGAACGCCTTTCGCGACCGCGCGGCATCCTCCCATGGCAGGCGCTGAAGAAGGCGGCGGCTTCGGGCGCCATCCGGGCCGATGACGATGCAATCCCCGCCGCGAGCTTCCAGCCCGCGAGCGTGGACCTGCGGCTGGGCGAACGGGCCTTCCGCCTTCGCTGCAGCTTCCTGCCCGGGCCCGCGCCCGTCGCCGAGCGGCTCGGCCACTTCGTCATGGGTGAGCTGGACCTCCGCGATGGCGCCGTCCTCGAACGCGGCCGGCCGTACCTCATCCCCCTGCTCGAACAGCTCGCCCTTCCCCGGACGATGCGCGGTCAGACCAACCCGAAGAGCTCGACCGGCCGGCTCGACATCTTTACCCGCGTGATCACGGACGAGGGCACGCAGTTCGACGAGATTGCGCCCGGCTACAGGGGGAAGCTCTACCTCGAAGTGTTTTCGCGCAGCTTCACGATCAAGGTCAAGACGGGCCGCTCGCTTAACCAGCTCCGGCTTTTCGGGGCCAAGGACGAATGCTCCGACGCTGACCTGCTCACCCTCCACAACCAGAACCCGATCGCCTACCGGAACAAACGGGCCGTCGGCGCCGATACCCCGTTTCTTTCGAACGGCCTCCTCCTCTCGGTCGATCTCGCGAGCGCTGGCGCTATCGGCTTTCGGGCGAAGAAGAACAGCCACCTCCTGGACCTCGAACAGACGGCCGCCTACGAAGCCGAGGACTACTGGGAGGAGATCTACGCGGAGAGCGGCGACCGCCTCGTCCTCGAACCGGAGGAGTTCTACCTCCTGCTCTCGAAAGAGGCCGTGAGCATCCCGCCGGGAGTGGCCGCCGACATGGTGGCGTACGACCCGACGAGCGGCGAACTGCGAACGCACTACGCCGGCTTCTTCGACCCGGGCTTCGGCTACGACCCGAGCGCCTCGCTGCGTGGCAGCCGCGCCGTCATGGAGGTCCGCGCCCACGACGTGCCCTTCGCCCTCGAAGACGGCCAGCGCGTGGCGAAGCTCACCTTCAGCCGGATGGCGGAGGCGCCCGGCGTCATCTACGGCACGCCGCAGCTCGATTCGCACTACCAGGGCCAGGGCGATCTGCGGGTGCTGCCGAAGCAGTTCCTCCCGCCGAGGAGCCGCCAGTTCCAGCCAGCGCTGCGGTAGGCGGCGGGGAAACGCAAAGCGGCGAAGCGGCAAAGGGCGGGGACGCCGGATGGGCTCGCCGGGCGGGGTCCGAACAGTATGCGGCCCCGGTGGGCCGCGGCTACACCGTGGGGCCTTTGCGCTGGTTCTGCAAGAACATCATCAGGAAGAAGCTGAAGGCGCCGAAGAGAACGAGGACGACGGCCGCGCCGACGATGGCGATCGTCGCGCCACTCAGGCCGCCCCCGTCACCGTCGCTACCGCCGGTCTCGCGCAGGGAGACCGGGGCCTTCGTCGGCGCCTGGGTCGCCTGCTGGGCCGGGCGCTGCGTCGGCACAGCCGTAGCCTGCTGGGCCGGCCGCTGAGTGGGCGCGACCGTCGCCGGCCGCCCCGATCCCACGGAGGCCAGGAACTCTCGCTCGAACTCATCGAGAGTGAACCCGTAGACCGTCTTCAGCGCTTCGTCGTACCGCCCGCCCTTCTTGATCGCCGCGAAGTACTCGGCGAACTTCGCCGGCCCGCCCTTATCCACCAGGTACTTCACCATGAAGTAAGCCTCTCCGTAAAACACCCCGACGAGGCGCGGGTCGTTGGAGGGCGAGACCATCTGGCCGAAGGGGATGAGGCGGTTGGCGCTCGCCGCGGCCTGGAACGCGGTGATGTAGTCCCCCGCCGAAGTCTGGGCGTAGACGGCCGTCCCTTCGTCGAGCCAGGAAGGCAGCTTGCCGAGGGCGCTTTCGCCGG
>JANMTH010000026.1:0-1666 GCA_031390305.1 Thermoflexaceae bacterium | reverse complement strand
CCCCACGGATCGCCGCCGCGACCTCGCCCGCCAGGCGCACACCTGATTCCGGCACGCCCTTTGCGCGCAGCATCGAAGCTTCGAAGAAGCGCGCGATCGCCGCCTCCGGCGTGTACCAGCGCGCGATTGCGTGCTCGCCGTTGAGCTGAACCTCCGCCCCTTCCGGACAGAGGGCGTTGTAGATCAGGGAGTGGGCCGTGGCGCCGTCGTGGGCGTAGGTCATCACGGTCGCGAGCGAGAGGAGGGCCGGAGCGACCTCGATACCCGTCTCCTCACGCAACTCGCGGGCGGCCGCCTCGGCCGGGCGCTCGCCCGGCTCCAGGTGGCCCCCGGGCAGAAACCATCCGCCGCTCGAGAAACCGATCGCCCGCTTCATCAGCAGCAGCTCCTGGCTCCGCCAGAGCGCGATGCAGGCCGTCAGTTCGAACCTATCCATACAGTGCACGAGTCTACACCGCGCACGACACGGCATTGGCACGAACGAGAGAAAGTCCACGATTATCGAGCGCGGTCTTCTGGCCATGCACTCCCCTCGCCCAGCGCACTGGGAGTGGGGCTGGGGGTGAGGGAAACACCCCCGGCAACCAACGCCAACCTGCTCAAGTGAGTGTTAGGCCCGAGGGCTGGCGTCGATCTGCGACAGGTCCTCGAGTCCACGGGGTGCGCTCGCGCTCTTGATCGATTGGAGACCCTTCAGCACGTGCGCCAGCCGCTCGCGCTCCGCGGGCGTGCTTGCCGGCATCGCGACGCCGATCCGGCTGGCGTACTCGCGGTGCTCGTTGATGAACTGCGGCAGCTTGTCGTACGTCGAAGTCTGGGCGAAGGTGCGCAGAACGTCCTCGGGGATGACCTGCTGCATCTCGGCCCACTTGCCCTGTAGCGACATTTCGTGGAGCTGCATGCCAAGGCTCTTCAGCCCATGGACTTCGAACACTTCGTGGTAGCTGCGCGTCGAGCCGTAGAACGAGATCGGCTGGCGCAGCCGTTCCAGGCCCTGCTCAATCTCCGATTCGCTTTCGCCGAAAACGGTGAAGCCTCCGCCCGTGACCTCGATATCCTCCCATGTGCGGCCCGAACGCTTAAGCCCCACGGCGACGTTCGGGAGTACGACATCGCGCATGTACTTGTCCGTCATGAAGCCGTGAGGCATCACCCCATCGGCCACTTCGCCGGCAACCCGCGCCATCGCATCGCCCACGCAGGCGAGGAAGACCTTCGGCCGCGGATAGTCGATCGGGCCGGGGTTGAAGTTCGGCGTCATCAGCGTGAAGTGGTAGTGCTTGCCCAGAAAACTTGGCTTCTCGCCGGTCTGGAACGACTGCCAGACCGCCTTCAGCATCTGGATGTACTCCTTCATGCGCGGTGCGGCCGGGCCCCATTCGACGCTGAAGCGGTTGATGTTGTGGCCCTTCACCTGGCTCCCCAGGCCGAGCGAGAAGCGCCCCTTGCTCAGGTGCTGGATGTCCCAGGCCTCATAGGCGAGGATCGTGGGGCTGCGCGGGAAGGCGATCGTCACGCTCGTCTGGATCTCGATCCGGCTCGTCGCCTGGGCGCCGAGAACGGCCGTCAGCATCGAATCGTGGGACGTCTCGGCTGTGCTACAGACATCGTAGCCAAGCTCTTCCGCCCGCTGCGCCGATTCCGAGACGCCGGTCAGCCAGCCGCC
>JANMTH010000016.1:0-1598 GCA_031390305.1 Thermoflexaceae bacterium | reverse complement strand
CCCCACGGCACTCGGCTCCTGGGCTGGTTCGGCGGTCCGCGCCCGCTGAGGGGCGCGACTACCCCACGGCCGGCGGCGCCCGGCCTGATGCGGGTGTAGGCGCCCCCGGTGGGGCGCGGCTACCCGGGGCACTCGGCGCCTGGGCTGGTTCGGCGGCCCGCGCCCGCTGAGGGGCGCGCCTACCCTGGTTTGCGGCGCCTATTGGGCGGCGGGGCGCGGGGCGCGGCCGACCGTCTGGCTGAAAGTGCTGTAGAGCCGCCGGTGTGCGATCCGCCAGCCCTCGGGCGTCCGCGCGATGTCGTCGATGTAGGTGCCGTGGAGGGTGTAGACGCCGCCGCCCTTTTCGGGGAAGTACTGGTGCGTCGCCTGGATGTAGCAGCGCGTTCGGCCGCGGTCCTCGCCTTCCCACGCGACGGTGACGGGGCCGAGGAGGTGCTGGGTCACGCTGAAGCGGCTCAAGGTTCGCTCGATCGTGGGGACGATGACCTCGATGCCTTCCATCGGGACGGGAGGGAATTCGGAGAACACGGCCTCGGCGGTGAAGACCTGGCGGAGGCGTTCGAAGTCCTTGTCGTCGAGCGCGAAGGCGTAGCGATTCATGAGATCGACGATCTCGAAGCGGTCGGAGTTGCGATCAGCCATACGGGCACCCCAGCGCGGAATCGGGGCATGGTACGGTATCGACCGCCTGGGCGCGTCACCTTTCGCTAGCCTGGGGCCATCACCTACATGAAGGGCGCGAGAAAGATCCGGGAAACGCCCGTTTCCGTCCGCGGCCGGCGAGAGCGATCATCGAAGGGACGCGGGATCCGCGGGGCCGGGCCCGAGGCGGGCCTGTCGCGCCTACCGCGGGATGGAAGGAACCTGAACCACTATGACGATGAAACGATACCTGTTCTCCCTGGCGGCGTTCGGCGCCCTTGCTTTTGGCGCCACGGCGGCGGCCTGTGGTGGCGGCGACGACGGCGGATCCACCTCTTCTGGCGGCGGCAGCGACGAGACGTACGTGGCCGCGATCTGCACGGCCGGCTCCCAGTTCGTGAAGGACATCGCGGCCGCCCAGCGGAAGGCGGAAAAGGATGTGGAGACGGCCAGCGAGGCCGATGCCGAGAAGATCGCGGCAAAGGCGATGGCCGAGCCCGTGGCGAACTTCGCGAAGAACGTGAAGAACGCGAAGGCTCCGAAGGACGTGAAGTCGTATCACGACGAACTCGTGAGCAACCTGGAGAAGGCGGCGAAGGGCCTCAAGGACGGCGACATCTCCGCCCTCGAATCGCTCACGCTGAAGGATGCGCCCGAGGACGTGAGCGCCCGTCTCGATACGCTGGCCGCGGCGAACAAGGACTGCCTCGCCGCCGACTTCGCCTTCGGCGAGTAACCGGATCAGGGGAGACGACGAACGAGGGCAGGATCAGTGCGAGTGACCACCGGGGCCGTGACTGTGGCCGTGCCCGAAATCCATCCCCCCACCGGCGTCCATTCCAGCGTCGCTGTCGCCGCCGTCGTCGTCCCAGGGGGCTGGACCGTCTCCCACGGAAGCATCGGAGACGCCCACAACGGCGAACCCGCCGATGACCTTCCTGGCGACCTTCTTGCAC
>JANMTH010000814.1:0-5011 GCA_031390305.1 Thermoflexaceae bacterium | reverse complement strand
CGCTGGATGAGGAGATCCACGAGGCCGCCGATGTAGCCAGAGACGATGCCGAGGGCCGCGCCGATGATCGTCGCCAGGGCCGAGGCCACAATCCCGACCTGCAGCGAGAGCCGCGCGCCCAGGATGATCCGCGTCAACATGTCCCGGCCTTTGTCGTCCGTCCCCAGCAGGTGGTCCCACGATGGGGAGTCCAGCCGCGAGAGGATCGTCGGGCTCAACGCCTCCCGGTCAAAGCTCGTGAGGTCGAACTTCGGGTTGGGCCTATCGAACGTTTGGTCCTTGTCATACGGCACGACCCACGGCCCGATGACCGCCGTAATCACCATCCCGAGTGTTAGCGCCAGACCGAACGCGCCGATCTTCTTCCTTCGGCAGAATCGAGCGAAACCACGCCATGCGCGGACGGCCCGCGGCCGCTGGACGCTCCAATCGTCCGGCGCAAGGACCGCCGTTCCCGCCGCCCCGCTCATGCTCCCTGCCCCCGAACCGTGATGCGTGGGTCGATCCAGAAGTAGGAAAGGTCTACCAACAGGTTGATGCTCACCAGCCCAACCGCGATCACGAGCGATTGAAGCTGCACAACCGGGACATCGCGAACCAGGATCGCCGCGAGCAGCTTCTGGCCCATGCCCGGGATGTTGAACATCTGTTCGAGGATGATGCTCCCGCCCACCAGACCGCCCATCAGGAATCCGATCACCGTGACCACCGGGATGAGCCCGTTCCGCAAGACGTGGCCCGTCACTACCGAGCGTTCGCGCAGGCCCTTCGCCCACGCCGTACGCACGTAATCCTGCCGGAGTACGTCCAGCAGCTGCGAGCGGAGGATGCGCATCAGCACCGCTCCCGAGGCGATACCGCCGGCGATCGCCGGGATGATGAAGAGCTGGATGCTCGCCATCGGGTCGTCCCAGATCCCCGGTGGGTTCGTCACGTTCAGGTCCCAGAGGTCGTTTCGGAGGATGACCCCGGTGAGGAGCGAGGCAGTCCAAAAGGAAGGCGCCGCCAGTCCGAGGATCGCTACGCTCCGGAAAAGGGCATCCATCCACGAATCCTGCCGGATCGCCGAAAGAACGCCGACAGGCAGCGCCACGACGAGCGCGACGGTCAGCGACATCAGCCCGAGCTGTACCGAGTACGGGAGCGCGTCGGCCATCACGTCCCAGGCCGGCTTCCCCGTCTGGAACGACTTCCCGAAGTCACCCTGGAGCAGGTCTCCGAAGTAGCTCACGTACTGTTGGAGGAACGGCTCGTCCGTCCCCAGCCGTTCGCGAACCGCCTTCAGCGCCGCGTCCTTGTCCTCCTTGGTCGTGCCCGCGCCTCCCGAAAAGAACTGGTTCGTCACCTGTTGGGCGGCGAAGTCCCCCGGGAGGACGCGGACGGCGACGAAGACAAACGAAGCCACCAGCCAGACGACGACCAGGTTGAGGAGCAGCCGTCTGATGATGTACCCCGTCAACTCGGCTTCTGCCTCCCGCTGAAGGAGGCTTCCTTCTGGTCGATCCAGGAGCCCGAACTCAGCTGCTTCTCGTACGAAATGAAGGTCGGCCCAACGCGCTTCAGGTACGGCCAGTGGAGGAATTGGAGCACGCCGCCAACCATCTGAATGTGTCCGCCGCCGCCGTCCTTCAAGAGGAGCCGCTGGCCCTGCTTCAGCAGATCCTGCGCCTTCGGCAGGTCGAACTCCTGGAACGCCTTGGCGATGATGTCCTCCATCTCCGGCGTGTTGTAGTTCCAGAAGTTGATGAACGAACCCTTCTGGTAGACCTGCGCAAAGCGTCCTCGGGGGTCCGGCGAAACCCACTGGTCCCAGCCGCCCAGGTAACCGACGGCGTTCTGACCGGTCAGGTTGTAGTTCAGGAGAGTCGAGACCGGGATCACCTCGACCGAGAATTTCGTGGTCCCAAGGGCCTTGTTCATCATCGCCGGGAACCACTCGCGGATCGTCTGGTCCGCGTAGCTATCGACGATGACGTACTTCAGGTACTTGGCGTCCAGCGCCTCCGCCCCGGCCGCCGCCCAGAGATCCCGCGCCGTCTTGAGGTCCGCATCCCGCCCGGCGCCCGTCCTGTAGCCCGCCGCCTGCGTCAGTTCCGCCTGGGGCAGGGCCCACGCCGTGAACGGCCAGTTCACGCCGGGATTCGGCCGGGCCAGGCCCTGGAACGCCTGCTTGGAGAGCAAGTCCCGGTCAGTCGCGATGAAGATCGCCTGCCGCAGTTGCGGGTTCTGAAAGAACGGGTTCGCCGCATTCGGGTGAGCGTAGTTGTAGGCGAACTCGATGTTGTTGTTCGGGTTCGGCACCTGCAGCCGCTTCGCGTCCTTCTGCGAACCGGCGATCGCGTCCGCCACGTCGTTCGGGAAGACGGCGATGTCGATCTGCTTCTGCTCGAAGGCGATCCGCCGCGGGTTCACGTCTGGCCCGAAGTCCGTCCAGAACATCTCATCGAAGTGCGCGACCGGAAGGTTCGCCTTCTTTTCGAAGTACTCCGGGTTCCGCGTCGCGTGCGAGCCCTTCCCCGGCGTGTACTTGTCGAAAATGTACGGTCCCGTGCCCACGAGATACTTCGCGTCCAGCGTTCCGAAGTTCTCCGTTCCCTCGATCGGCGTGACCACTTCCTTCGCCTCGATCACGTTGAACTCGTCGCACATCGTCGTGATCCAGGTCGCGTCCGGCTTTGCCAGCGTGAACTTCACCGTCTTCTCATCGACGTATTCGACTTTTTCGATGACCTTTGAGCCGTAGAGATTCCCGTTCCGAGCGAAGTTCTTCGCCACTTCGCCATTCGCCAACACCTGCGTCCGCTGCCGCTCGATATTCCACTTGATGTCGTCCATCGTCAGAGCACGGCCGTTCGCCGGCGCCTTATTGTGGAACTTGGCGCCCTGCTTCAGGGTAAACGTGAACGTCGACTTGTCGGGCTGCTCGATCTTGTCGACGAGGTCGCCCGTGTAGGTGCCCTTCTCGACATCGTTCCACTTCAGGAGGCTGTTGTACGCCATCGCCTGCATCGCGATGCTCCCACGGTAGAGTTCGCGGTGCATGTCCATGGTCGTTCCCGCGAAGCCGCCCTGGGCGCTGTAGTAGCTGCCATCCACGGGCTTGCCCGCCTGGGCCGCAGCCGTCGTCGCCGCAGCCGTCGTCGCGCCACTGGCCGGAGCCGTGCCCGTCGCCGTTGGTGTCGTGTCGTCGTCGTCGCCGCAGCCAACGGCCGCCCACGCCCCCACCCCGGCGGCGCCCGCGACGCCTCCCCTGAGCACGTTGCGGCGGCTCACCTGCCGCCTGCGAAGCCAGTAATTCTCGGACATTGTGGTTCCCCTCGGTTCTGATTCGGCCGAGTCCCCTTCGGCAGCCGCGCGGAGTCTAGTTATGGACTTCGCCGCTGTCAACGGTTTCCGGCTGGTCTATCGTTCTTACGCACCGTTTCTGTTGCCGGATTCGTTTCCCTCGCCCAGAACGGCCGGACCGAAGCCGAATCGGAGCGGATAGCGAACGTGGGAGTACCGCCATGGCGGAAGTCGCCGTGGTCCTGGGTCGTTGAGCGATATCGGCCGGCGGGTCTCCGAGCGCTCCCGCGAAGAACGCGCTGGGAGCCCGTTGGACGCCACGAAGACGGTGGCCAGGCCCGGCGCGACGGGATTGGCTTCCCGGCTGACCGCCGAGAAGCTCCTCCTCTCCTGAGGGTTGACTGGACGCCCGGCCAGTTCAGAATAGGGCGCCGGACGGAAACCTCTCCGCCCTCAGGAGGATGCGAATGTCTGCCGAATTGCACGAGCTTGCCGACCGCCTCGCGGTCCAGGACGTCATGATCAGGTATGCGACCTCGTGCGACCGGCGCGATATGGAAGAGTACGGCGCCTGCTTCACCGAAGACGCGCTCATCACCGGATTCGGGGCCGCGGATATCAACGGCCGTCAGGCCTGGGTGGACTACGTGGCGAAGGCGCTCACCCGCTTCACGGCCACGCAGCACCTTCTCGGCAATCAGCGCGTCTGGCTGAACGGCGACAGCGCAAAGCTGCAGACTTCGGTCCAGGCAACGCACTTCCTGGCCGACCGCCCCGGGGCGGCGTTCACGCTCTATGCGACCTACTACGACGACCTGGTGAAGCGTGACGGCGTATGGGCGATCACGAACCACCGCCTCGAGCCGGTGAGCACCCAGCTCGTCATCGCTGATTCTTGAGCCGCGCACCCGTACGCAAGGAGCACCACATTGATTGAGTACGAAGGCCTCTTCCACATCGGTATCATCGTCGCGGACATGAATCGCGGCATGGCCGATATCGCCCGGCGATTTGGCGTTGCGTTTCCCGACCCGCGTGAGGCGAACGTCCGCGTCCGCTACCGTGGCGTCGAGAGTCAGGTGCCCGTGAAGTTCGCCTATTCGATGCAGGGCCCGCCCTACATCGAGCTGATCGAATCCGTCCCGGGCACGGTCTGGGAAGCCTCGTCCGGCTCGCGGATCCACCACCTCGGCGTCTTCTGCGACAACATTGAGGATGAGATCGCCAAGCTTGAGAGCGAAGGCTTCACCTACGAAGCGGCGAGCCTGGGGGCCGACGGCAGCATGCAAGGGGCCCAGTACATCAACAACGAGACGCTCGTCCGCCTCGAGTTGATCCGGGGCGAGACCCGAGACGGCTTCATGAAGATGTTGCAGACCCGCTAGGGCTCCGCCGGCCCCCCGGACGGCGCGCCCTCGCGCGAATTTCGAACAGCGCGCCACCCTTGGAGGGATGAACCATGGTCCGAGCAGAGATAAAGGAGCGCATGGCGCGGCTCCACGAGACTCCCGTCGTGCAGCGCATCCAGAACCTCCGCGAGGCGCTCATCGCCGCTGGCGACGAAGCCCAGGAGTTGCGCCGCCTGCCCCAATGGGCCTCCGACGAGCTCGTCAAGGCGGGCATCTATCGGCTCGCCCTCCCGGCCGAACTGTGAGGCGAAAACCTCGAGCCAGTGGACCAGATCAAGGCCGTCGAGGCCGCCGCCGCGATCGATGGCTCCGTCGGT
>JANMTH010000802.1:0-4327 GCA_031390305.1 Thermoflexaceae bacterium | reverse complement strand
CTCCACCACTTCGAGGTAGACGCTGGTGGCGTCCGCGACCACGCGCGGCGTCAGGCTTAAGCCCTGAGCGGCGCCTTCGCTCGCTCCCGCGGGCGCGGTCTCGGCGACGTAGACCGTCTCGGCCGCGTGCCGCGCGAAGGCTCCCATCGCGTACGCGCAGACGGCGGCGTCGAGGTCGGCGTCGCCCAGCGTCCCCATCCGCTCGCCGCCCGGCGAGATGAGCATCCGGCTCCCCGGTGCAACGCTTCGTGGCCCGGCTTCGAGGACGGATGCGAGGACGACCGGCTCCCCGCCCTCCGCAGCCTCCAGCAGCCGTTTGGTCAGCTCCAGCATAACGAGAGTCTACGCGACCTCCGCCGCTGCGTCCCCGGCTACGGGTGCGATGCAGGGTTTGCGCAGGAACTGGCGGCGGACCAAAGGCGAAGTGCCGGAGAGCAACGAAGAGCCGGTCCCCTCGCCCGCCGCAGCGGGAGAGGGTGAGGGTGAGGGCGCGCGCGCCGGGCTTCGTTCTCGCGCCCGGCCTGCCTCCACTGCCCCACCGCCACGCAAAACTCTGCATCGCGTCCCCCACCTACGGACGCCGATGGTAGAGTTGCGCCCGGCTCGATGGCCAAACTCTTCTTCCCGCGAGGTCCCAATGGATTCCGTCTCCACCGAACTCCCGAATGGCCGTATCGATGGCGTGTGCGACCCCCGCTTCAGCGCCGTCGCCCGTGAGTTCGAGCGCAACTTTCGGGAACGGGGTGAAGCTGGCGCGGCCGTCTCGCTCACACTCGGCGGCGAGACGCTCGTCGATCTCTGGGGAGGTATGGCCGCCGAGGACCGGCCCTGGCAACGCGATACGGTCTGCGTCGTCTTCTCCTGCACAAAGGGCGCGACGGCCATCTGCGCCCACATCCTCGCCAGCCGCGGCCTGCTCGATATCGAGGCCCCGGTGGCCGGCTACTGGCCCGAATTCGCCGCCAACGGCAAGGAGAACGCCACCGTCCGGATGATGCTCGATCATTCCGTCGGCGTACCGACCTTCCACCACGCGCTCAAGCAGCGGGCGGCCCTCGATTGGCACTACATGTGCGAGCGCCTGGCCGCCGAAGAGCCGTTCTGGAAGCCCGGCACCCGCAACGGCTACCACATGGTCAACTTCGGCTGGACGGTGGGAGAGCTGGTGCGGCGCGTGAGCGGGCTCTCCCTGGGTACCTTCTTCGCGCAGAACGTCGCCGGGCCCACGGCCGCCGAGTTCTGGATCGGCCTGCCCGAGGAGGTCGAGCCGCGAATCGCCTCGATGATCCCGTTCACCCGGCAGAGCGGCGAGCCGTTGAGCGCCTTCGAGCTGGCGATCGTCGAAGACAAAAAGTCGATCCCTGCCCTGGCGATGGTCAACGGTGGTGGCTGGAACCCGGCGGAGCGCGAAGCCCGCGCCGCCGAGGTCGGTGGTGGGGGCGGCTTTTCCAACGGTCGCGGGCTCGCGGCCATCTACGCGCCCCTCGCCTGCGGAGGATCGCTCGGCGGCGCCAGCCTTGTCGATGGGCTGACGCTTTCGCGCATGGGCCAGCTCTCCGTTTCGACGAACGAAGACGCCACGCTGATGATCCCGACGAAGTTCGCGCTCGGCTTCATGAAGTCCATGGACAACCGCCGCGCCCCGGCCGGCCGGCGGGATAGCGTCATCCTCAGCGCGCCAGCGTTCGGCCATGTGGGCGCCGGTGGGAGCATCGGTTTCGCCGATCCAGAGGCCGGAATGAGCTTCGGCTACGCCATGAACCGCATGGGCAAGGGCATCCTGATGAACGATCGTGGCCAGTCGCTCGTCGATGCGGCGTACCGTTCTCTGGGGTATAGCTCGAACGAAAGCGGCGTCTGGGCGCGCTAACAGGCCGGTCAGAATGCGCTCCCGCGATGCGCTGGATCGCGCTGTCCGTTGCCGGACAGTTCACGAACGCCCCCTATACTGGGGCGAATGCACGCTCGCGCAGGCCTCATTCTCGCAAACCGCGCTTTCGTCGATAGCGCCCCCGGCCGCCATGGGGCAAGCCGGCCGGTCGCGGCAAGCGGCGGCCTGCTCGCCGCCGTGCGCCCGGCGATCGCTCCCTGGGAGGGTGGCGCGGGCACTACCTGGATCGGCGCCGGCCTCGCCGGGGGCGACCACGAGCTGAGGAACGGCGGTGGAGTCGAACTCGTCGGCCTGCCCCAGGGAGTGCTGCGCCAGCGCCGCCTCCTCTTCGACCATGGCACCTGGGCTGGCCACTACGCCGCCGTTTCGAACAGCTTCCTCTGGCCGCTGCTCCACCTCGTGCGCCTGCCTTTGCCCGATCTGACGGCGTACTACCCCCGTCCCGCAACGCCGCTGCCCGAAGAGTGGGCGGCCTTCGAACGCGTCAACCAGGCGTTCGCTAAAGCGGCCAGCAACGAGCCGGCCGGGACCGCCTGGATCCACGACTACCAGCTCGGCCTGGTCCCGGCGATGCTTCGCCGACTCGAACCGGGCCGGCGCATCGGCTTCTTCCTGCACACACCGTTCCCCAACCCGGATGTCGCGGCGGCGTGTCTGGACGCCGCGGGCCTCGCCCGCCTCTCCACCGTCGTTCGGGGGATGCTCGGCGCCGATCGCATCGGCTTCCAGTGCCGGCCGGATGTCGACCGGTTCGCGGCGTGGCTGGAACGGTTCGAAGGCCTGGAGCCGAAGGGCGGGTCGGTTGTCATCGAGGGGCGCGCCGTCAGCTTCGACGCCTACCCGGTCGGGATCGACGCCGCTGAGGTGGACCAGCTCGCCAGCCTGCCGGGACGATCCCCAGAAGCCGCCGAGGCGCTGGCGGCCGGCCTGCCACTCGTCGTCGGGCTCGAACGATCTGACTACACCAAGGGCATCCCTGAGCGCCTCGAAGCGATCGCCGCCGCGCTGGATGCGGGTTCGCGCTTCGCCTACGTCGGCATCGCCGCCCCCACCCGCGCCGGCGTCGCCGCCTACGACCGCCTGGAGACGGCGATCGCGCAGGCGGCCACGGGCGCGCGCCGCGCCGCGGCTGCCGCCGGAACGCCGTTCGTCCAGCTCCGCCAGGCGATCCCGTTCGAGGAGGTGGTCGCCCTCCAACGCGAAGCGGATGTTGTCTTCACATCGTCGCTCGCCGATGGCATGAACCTCGTTCCGCTTCAGGCCGCCGTCGCACAGTCCCGCCGCCTTCCGGAACGCCGTGCCGTCCTGATCGCCGGGCGCGACGCCGGTATCAGCCACGCCTATGGCGCCTCGAACGCCCCCGGCCTGGTATCGATCGACCCGCTGGACCGCGCGGCGACGGCCGAAGCCCTACGGACGGCCGTCGCCGGGAAGGCGCCGCGTGTCAGTGACGCCTTCATCCGCGAAGTACGCCGCAACGACGCCCGCGCCTGGGCAACCCAATTCTTGACTGACCTGGAGGACGCGCCATGCTGAACCTGGCCGCCATCGAACAGCTGCGGGCCCTTGCCGGGGCGCGCGGCCCGCTGCTTATCGCCACCGACCTCGATGGCACGCTGGCCCCGATCGTGCCGAACGCGGCCGATGCCCGCGTGCCCGCCGCCACCCTGGCCGTCCTCGATCGGCTGGCGGGCGCCGCGCGGGTGGCCGTCATCACCGGCCGCGACCTGAACACGGCCAGGCGGATGGTGCCCTGCGAAGGGGTCGTGGTGGTTGGCAGCCACGGCCTTGAGGCGAGCTTCGAAAGCGACCTTCTCCCCGGCGTCGATCGGCTCGCCCTTGGCGCCGCGCTCGAACGGGTGGAGCAACGTGTCGTTTCCGCCGTCCCCAGTGCCTTCCTCCACGTTGAGCGGAAAGCGATCTCGACGGCCTTTCACTACCGGCGGACGCCCGAACTGGAGCCGCAGCTGCGCCGCGTCCTCGCCGAACTGCCACCCGGCCTGCGCCTGCGTGAGGGCCGCATGGTCCTCGAAATCGTGCCAGACGCCCGCGGCGGGAAGGACCTTTCGTTACTCGCCCTGGCCAACCAGTTCAAGGTCAAGTCCGTCCTCGTGATGGGCGACGACGATACGGACGCGGCGATGTTCCGCGCCGCCCTCAAGCTGGCGGGCGAAGGCGGCGTCCACGTCCTCCTCGCCGGGGTCTCAGGCGGAACCGAGACGCCCGAGGAGATCGCCGAACTGGCAGACGTCATGCTCCGCTCCACCGACGAAGCCCTCGAAGCCCTCGAAACCGTCGCCCGCGCCCTGGGTGTTTGAATCAGGCCTTCGGGTAGTACCCGCGTTCGTCTTCGCAAAGCCGGAACCGATTTCGTTGTCTGGGCGCCCAGTTGGCCTTCGGCCTGGCGTGGTTACGATTCCGGTTGGTGCTCGCGCT
>JANMTH010000736.1:0-4269 GCA_031390305.1 Thermoflexaceae bacterium | reverse complement strand
CCGGTTAGACGTCGTGCCCTCATCCCCCACCCCCTTCTCCCAACGCGTGGGGAGAAGGGGAGCGGTGCCATAGCTCCTTTCGCGCTCTGCCGGCGGGTTAACTTGTATCGGGGTTAGACGCTGTAGCGGGGTGCGCCGTCTTCGTGCATGAGCGCGGCCACGCGCTCGCCGAGGCGCAGGCTGTAGTTCTGCCCACGGTCCTCCGGATACACCTGGGTCGTGTTCGCGAGGTAGAGGCCGTCGATCCCCGTGCGCATGTCCGGGATCTGGCTGGAGTAGTTCGTGGTGATGACGGGCTGTCCGCCAGGGTCCTTGAACAGCCACTTCTGGCGAACCCAGGAGGGGTCGAACAGCGGGTTTATCCGCCGGATGCCCTCCAGGTAGGTTTCGAAGAGCTGGTCCGCGTCCATGCTGAGGACGGCGTGACCGGGGGAGACGTAGTTTGAGAGGTAGACGACGTGGTTACCGCCGTACTCTTCGGGCGGCATGAAGTTCGTGTGCTCGACGCAGGCGACGAAGGGCAGCGGGTCCGCTATCGAAAGCCAGTACTTCTCGCTGAGCTGACGGTCGAGCGCCAGCACCAGGCAGGTCGCCCACTGGTAGCGCACCTTGTCGAGCACCCGAGCGTACGCATCGGGAAGGGCGGGCGCTATCTTGCGAGTGACGATGTTCGGCGTCGTCATCAGCACCTGGTCAAACGTGTGGGTAGCGCCGCCCGCCCGGATGGCGCGTACCTGTGCGTCCTCGACGACGACCTCTTCGACGGGGGTGTTGAGGTGGATGGTGCCGCCGGCGGCCTGTACGCGAGCGCCCAGCTCTTCGATGTAGGCGTTGAACGAACCCTGAAGGTAACCGAGCAGTTCCTTCGTGCCGGCCGCGCCCCCGCGCGAGGCGAAGCGGAGGTAGACCTTACCCCAGAGCCAGGTCATGCCCACATTGTCCGCCTGATCGGCGAACTTGCCGCGAAGGAGCGGTCCCCAGACGCCTTCGAAGGCCTTCTTGCCGACGGCGCGCTCCATCCAGGCGCGGGCGGTCACGCCTTCGTACTTCTTCCAATCGTGCTGGCGCCGCAGCCAGAGCGCGGCGAGCCCAAGCCGCACCCGCCCGATGAGCGGGACGGCGGTGTACTTCAAGAGGTCGATAGGAGTCACGAAGTTGTAGATTCGGCCGTTCCTTAGGGTCGCCGTCTTCGGTTCGATCCACTTCAGGCGTTCGCCGAAGCCCATCTCCTCGATGTAACGGACGGCGACGGTGTCGTTGGTGAAAAGGTGGTGGTAGAAGCACTCCAGGCGCTGGCCGCCGAGTTCGAAGGTGACGACCTGCCCGCCGACATCGGGCCGGCCTTCGAAGATCGTGATCGTGTGGCCCTTCTCCTGGAGGACGCGGGCCGCCGCCAGCCCAAGGACACCAGCCCCGACGATGCCAACGTTCATGGTATCGCCGCTTCTTCCGGCGCGGGCGGCCGTTCCGTCATCCGCCGGAAGGAGACACCGAAGCTCCAGAGGAGAATGAGGCCGAGGATAGTGGTCGGGATGAGAATGAAGGCGTGGGAGACGATCGCGTAGGCGCCGGCCCGCGCGGCATCGGCGCCGGCTCCAACCAGCACGATTCGGACGGCCCATTCGAATGGCCCGGTGCCGCCGAAGAAGGTGGGCACGATGATCGCCAGGTTGGCCGCCGCCAGGAGGAGGACGTAGTACCCGAAGCTCACACCCAGGTCGAAGCCCTGGCCGATAAGGGCGTAGGCGGAGGCCTCGACTACCCAGGCGAGGGCCGTGAAGAAGACGACGAGGAAGAGTGAGCGCGGGTCGTGGACCGAACGGAGGCTCCCGACGAGGGCGTCGGCCATCTCCTCGGCGCGGCTCTCGAAGCGGCCGGGGAGGAAGCGCAGGCCACGGTGAATCACCCGTTTCGCCCGCGCGCCGTTCAGCGTGAGGATGTAGAAGCCGACCAGGGCGGCGAGGAAGAGCACGGTCGAGGCGACGGCTATCACCTTCAGGCGCGTGTCGTCGAACCCGACGAACATCCCGGCCACGAGGAGCATGACGACGAGTACGCAACCATCGAAGAGGCGTTCGACGGCGATCGTCCCGAGCGTGCCGACAGTAGAGACGCGCTCGCGGTCGCCGAGGACGTAGGCGCGCACGAACTCACCCGCTCGGGCGGGCAAGAGGTTGTTCGCCATGTACCCAATGATGGCGTAGGGGAAGAGGCGTGCCGGGCTCATGGGGGCGACGGGCCGCATGAGGATGGACCAGCGCACGCAGCGCGCGCCGATGGCGACGACGAAGACGCCGAGCGCCGGGATGAGGTACCAGTACTCGGCCTGTGCGAGCGCATCCGCCAGCTCCCGAGGATGGGTCGCGCGGAGAAAAAGGCCGATCAGTACGGCGCTGATGGCGAGGGCGGCCCAGAAACGGACAGATCGTAGCAAAGTGCGTTCTTCTCTCCTTATCGGGGCAGGTCGAACTGGCGGACACGGCTAGCCCCGCCTTCGACGATCCAGAGTTTACCATCGCCGGTCTCGACGAGGCCGTAAGGCCTATTGAGGGGAACCTCACCGCCCGTGATTGTGGCGGAAAGCGTTCCGGTTCGGGTGTAGATCCGGACCTGGTTGAGCGCGGGGAGGCTGAGGGCGAGCCGCCCATCGACGAGGGGCCGCAGATACGGCTTGTCGTTGACGAGTTGGCCGCCCCAGCCTTCGACCTTGAACTCGGATTGCCACGCACCCTCGTCATCGAGGATGACGACGCGGCCGTTGAACATGTCAGCAACGAAGACGGAGCCGTCCTTGATCGCGATGCCGACGGGCTCGTTGAACTCGCCGCGGCCGCTGCCAGCCTTGCCGATCGCGCGGACGAAGTCCCCATTCGCGCGATAGACGAGCACCCGGTCGTGGCCCGTGTCGGTGACCCAGATGCGTCCGTCGGCGTCGAAGGCGGCGTCCCGCGGGCCGAAGAGCTCGAAGGGCCCGGGCGCGACTCCGCTGTCAGTCTTCGGGACCTGTCCGAATCCACCCGTTGACATCAGTTCGGCGTTGAAGAGCCGGATGCGCCAGCCGAAGGTGTCGGCGACGACGATCGCCCCGGACGGGGAGATCGCGAGGCCCCACGGTTGGGCCTGTTCGTTCACGTCCTGGGCGTTCACGCGGATGTCGGCGATGGCGAGGAAGTTGCCACCGGCGTCGAACTTCTGGAGCTTCTTTCGCAGGCTATCGATGACGTAGATGTTGCCCGCGGAATCGGTCTCGATATCCACGGGGGTGCCGAACTGGCCGGGCCGGAAGCCGCTCGCGCCGAACTGGAGGCGGCCCTCCTTGTCCCGCGTTGGCGCTGGCGCCTGGACGGCCGGGGCGACCGCCTCGAGTGCGAGCTTGCCCGAAGCGGGGTCGAAGTTGGCGGGGAAGTAGGCGAAGCCATCGACAGAGCCGCAGGAGTTGCACTCGCGGGGGCCAGTCGCCTTGCTGAGCGTGTCCGGGTCGTGGTCGCGCCAGTACTGGTACCACGTGGTCAGCCAGCCATCATCGACGAAGCCGTGGTAGATCCGCGCCCAGGATTTGGTGTTGGGCACGAAATTCGGGATGTAGAGCAGGTGGCCCGTCCAGAGGCCGCAATCGCCGAACTGGCCAGTGCAATCGGAGCCCTGGACGACGCTCATGGCCGACTTATACGTCTCGTTAAACCACCAGCGGTGGGGGTATTGGCCTGGGCTGCCGTAGTAGGCGTTGCTCGAGTCGGCGAGCGATTCATTGATCCGATCGGCGTTCGCCCGGTTCACGAGCATGACGGCGTAGGGCTGTTCCTGGCCCTGACAGCTGCTGACGGGGACGTTTCCGGTGGACATGTCGGCGTAGGAGACGCACTTGTAGTCGCGCAGGTACCAGGCCCAGGGCCAGGCGAAGGAATCCTGGCCATCGACGGCGATTGGCAGGTTCTTGCCCTTGCCGGTGGCCTCGGCCAGCTGCTCGATTCCGGTCATCAGCCGGGTGATCTCCGGGGAGCTCTGGGTGTAGATGAGGAGGTCTTTCGGGACATCGCCACGGGTGAACGAGGCCTGCACCATCGCCTGGAAGGAGAAGACGCCGAGGCCACCGATCGCGACCGCGCAGAGGGCCGCGCCGGCCATGCGCCTGCCACCCGGGCGGACGGCGAAGAGAACCAGGACGGCGGTGGCGAGAGCGAGCCCGACGCGGAGGACGTTGAGGGCCGCGTTGGAAGGCAATCCGACGATGAGGAGGGCGGCGGCGGATGCCACCGCCGCGACCGCCGC
>JANMTH010000726.1:0-1866 GCA_031390305.1 Thermoflexaceae bacterium | reverse complement strand
GCAAGATGGCGCGGCTGAGCGTCACCCGCATCCGGCCGTTGTTGCCGGCGGTGCGGCGCAACTTGACGAAGACGTTCGTTCCCTGGCCTTCGCTGGCCGTATAGGTGGCCGAGGTGAAGGCGATCGTCCCTTCGCCCGCGGCCTGGGCACGCATCGCCGGCCCAGCGGCGATCAGCGCGGCTATCGCCGCGAGGAGTGTGAGCGCGATGGCCAGCCAGCCGCGCCGGGAGGTCGAGTGCACCGTCGTCGTCATTCTTGTCGTCCCTCTTCCCGGAGACTTTCCGGGCCGGTCTTGGGGCAGCCGAAGTTCTGCCTGTGAACAGTAGCCAACAATCTTGGCGATCGGTCAACCCTTATGGGAAGCTCCCTCCCCCTTTCGGCTCGCGCTATACTTGGCCAAATGACAGCGATGACCTACGACGAGATCGAGCGCGCCTACCCCGATGAGTGGGTGCTCATCGTCGATCCTGTCTGGACCGGCGACGAAAGCATGGAGGGTGGCACCGTGGCGTTCGCCAGTTCCGACCGCGAAGCGGTGGAACGCCGTGCCAGCGCCCTTCGCCCTTCGGCGTTCGGAATCTTCTTTACGGGAGCCTTGCTCGCGCCTGATTGCGACGGCGTCCTCTTGTGATTGTCCGCTTCGAACTCGTCTGATGGCGGCGCGACGGCCGGGAGCTATTCGCGCTGCATGATCACTTCGCCGCGGGACATCACGCGGTCCACCCGGATGAGCACGGCCACGCCCTTGCGCTCCGGGTCGCGGTCCAGCTCCAGCTGGATCGTCTTGTCCATGATCCGCTGGCGGAGTTCGCCGTCTTCCAGGAGTTCGACCGTGCCCGAGAGCTTCCAACCGGTCCGCGTCTCGAAGTCCTGGTAGAGCAGGCAGGCCCGCCCGTTCTCCCGCAGGTTTCGCAGCGTCTGTCCGTGCGCGCGCTCCCAGAAGGCTACGTGATCGGCGTCCCAGACCATCACGCTGCCCTTAAAGGCGATGTCTGGCTCGCCGCTGGCGGAGGCCGTCGCTACGAGCACGGGCTTGCGCCCCATGAGCGCGCCCGCGAACGCCTCCCTGATGTCGTCGCCAAGTAGAACTTCCGCCATCGGTCGTCTCCCTCGCGCTCCAACGGCGCGCCGCGATTGTAGGGCAAGTGGGGTGGCTTGCCTCTCCGCCGTTCTCTCCCCACACTCAGCCTCCCGGAGTCGCCGCCGCGAACGAAGGCGTGATCCGCGCTCCGGTTCGTTGAAAGGGGCGAATGCCATGTCCATCTTCCAGAAGCGGTTGGCGCTCTCCGTGCCGTATGAGTTCCCCCTGGGCATGCACGTCGAAATCGCCCAGGAGATGGAGCGGCTCGGCTACACCGACGCCTGGTCGTTCGAAGTCGATGGCGCGGATTGCTTCGTCCCCCTCGCCCTCGTCGCCGCCGCCACCAACCTCCGCGTTGGCACGGCGATAGCGAACGTCTACACCCGTGGCCCGGCGACCCTCGCCCAGAGCGCAGCCTCGCTCGCCGATATCGCTCCCGGCCGCTTCATCCTCGGCATCGGCTCCGGCTCCCAGCCAATCGTCGAACAGTGGAACGACACGCCCTTCGACCGGCCGGCGACCCGCGTCAAGGAGATGGTCGCTTTCCTTCGCCAGGCCCTGACGGGTGAACGCGTGACCTTCGAAGGCAAGACGTTCAAGGTGAACGGCTTCCGCCTCACGCGTCCCGCCTCTTACGAGGTCCCGATTCACGTGGCCGCCCTGCGCGAGGGGATGCTGAAGGCCGCCGGACAGGTCGCTGATGGCGTCTGCATCAACTGGCTCTCGGCCGAAGACGTGAAGAAGTCGGTCGGTGTCGTCCGCGCGGCGGCGGCCAAAGCGGGGCG
>JANMTH010000725.1:0-3713 GCA_031390305.1 Thermoflexaceae bacterium | reverse complement strand
AGAGCTCGTCGGCGCGAACTACTGGCGCGCAGGCCACGCCCTTCGTGAGCAACCGATCGAGCGCTTCTTCGCGTGGCATCGCCGCCAGCGCTTCCGTCAAGGCCTGGGCGAGAACGCCATCGACGGGCTCCAGCAGCGCCTTCTCCGCGATCGTGCGGCCGGCCCATTCTGGGTGGCCGAGCGCCACGGAAAGCGCGTGAAAGTCGCTCGCCTTGCGGCAGGCGAGCGCGACCCAGCCATCGGCGCAGCGATAGAACCGGCGCAGGGCGCTCAGGCCGAGGCAGTCGCGCGCCCCCACGGGCGCCACCGGCCGCCCTTCAAACCAGGTCAGTTCGCCGGATTGGAAGAGGACGCTCTGGTTCGCGAGGCAGGTCGTCACCTCCTGGCCCCGGCCGGTCCGCTGGCGTGCGTGGAGCGCCGCCTGGATGCCGAACGCCGCCATCATCGCCGTCGCCGTATCGTTGACGGCAATCTGGTGGTAGACCGGTTCCTCCTCGCCGCCCTGGGCGCGCATCATCCCGCTCCGCGCCTGGAGGAGTGGGTCGAAGCCCGGGTCCGCCGCGAGCGGGCCACGCGGCCCATACCCGGTGACCGAACAGGTGATGATCCGCGGGTTAACCGCCGCCAGCGTCGCGTAATCGATCCCGAGACGTTCCCGCACGCCCATCCGGAAGTTATCGAGGACGACATCGGCGCCCTCTACCAGCCGCGCCAACACCTTGCGCCCCTCTGGCGACTTGAGGTCGATGGAGAGGCTGCGCTTACCGAGGTTGTGGCCGGTGAAGTTCAGCCCATAGGGCCGGAAGCCATCGCCATCGAGCGGCTCGATCTTGATGACATCGGCGCCGAAGTTCGCCAGTACGGTAGGCGCGAACGTCCCCGCGATGAACGCGCCGATATCGATGACGCGCACTCCCGCCAGCGGCGCGGCCGTCGAGACCGCGCCCGGCGACGCGTCCACGGCTCTTCTCGCACGCCATTCTTCCTGGAGCGTAGCGGCCTCCACATCGCGGATGAAGCCGCTGACGACGCCAGGAGTGTCGCCGAGCTTCAGCGGAAGGCCGGGCATCTCTACCTTCCCGAACGCCGGGTGATCGATCTCGAGGCGCATCTCGTTGGCGGCGACGGTCTCCTCGCGGAACCATTCTTCGCGGCGCCCGACCGGACCTCGGGGCACGCCCGCCTCGCGGAGAACCGCAAGCCAGTGTTCGCGCGGGTATTCCGCGAACCTCGCTTCGAGCCTGGAGCGCACGCGCTCCGTCAGGTCG
Source organism: Thermoflexaceae bacterium (assembly GCA_031390305.1). Taxonomy (GTDB): domain Bacteria; phylum Chloroflexota; class Dehalococcoidia; order Tepidiformales; family Tepidiformaceae; genus JANMTH01. Next base: position 2,445 of record JANMTH010000725.1, on the reverse strand, counting down.
GGGTTGGCCATGATGTTCGCCAGCTGCCCATCGACACCTTCCCAGGCCATGATCTCCATCAGCCCGATCGCTTCGAGCGCCTTCAGGAAGAATGGGGCGGTGAGACAACCGAGGAAGAACCATTCGCCGTCGCCCGCCCTGTAGAGGCCGTAGTGCGCGCCACCGCGGCTCGTCCTCGCCATCCGGATGGCTCCGCCGGCCGTAATAGCGCCACCCATCTCGATAGCCGAAACGCCGTGCAGCCCGCTGACGACCAATGCCTGGCCGGCGCCGCTGGCCGCTCGCTCCCACAGGCCAGCGGCGATGGCGTTCGCGGCGATCGTCGCGTGGCCATACGAAACCTGCGGCGTGACGAGGGCGATCGGCTGGTCCTCGTAGCTCCACTGGAGGTGAGCGACGCCCGAAACGGCGTGCAGCAAAAGCTCGTCCGGGGGAAGCTGGCTCCAGCGGCCATCGGTACCGTAGGGCGGCATCCAGACGTGGAGCAGGCGCGGGTTCGCGGCCAGCACCGCCGTACTATCCAGCCCGAGGCGTTCGAGTTCTCCCGGCAGCCCATCGAAGACAGCGGCGTCGGCGCCAGCCAGCAGTTCGCGCAAGGCGGTGAGGCCCGCGAACGACTTCACATCGAGCGTCACCCGCCGCTTGTTCCGGTTCCACATGAGGAAGCCCGGCTGTTCGGCCGAACGGTCGCCCCCGGGCCGTTCGACGCGCACGACATCGGCGCCGAAGTCGGCGAAGAACATGGTGGCCATCGCGCCCGCGATGCCCGAGGTCGCGTCGATGATCCGGATGCCGTCGAAGGGCTGCGCCATGGCGGGCAGTATACGTCGCCGTTTCCGCCGCGAGGCGAGGCGGGGCGCGCCGGGCCGGTTCGAGCTGGGAGGCTGCCGGACGAGGCGCGGTTGCAAATCAAGGGCTGTTGTGTGAACTAGCTCGCATTCAGGGCTTGACGCAATGCGTATGCTTCGGGCGGCACTCAAGGGTGGCTCCGGGCTCAGCCCTGGAAGCGGCCCCAATGCGCTGGCGAGGACACACCGTGGCCGCCGAGCTTTCCACGCAAGTGGTCCGAGGGCATCCCCCAACCGGGGTGGTCGCCCTCTGCTTCTGCGATGTCGAGGACTCGACCCCCTTCGCTGAACGTGTCCCGGCACTCTATCCGGGGGCCATCGCAACCCTGCAGGGCATCCTTGCGGATTGCTGGCGGCGATTCGGCGGCTTCCTCGTCAGCGCGCAGGGCGAAGAGTGCTTCGTCGCATTCTCCGATAGCGCGGCCGCCATCCGAGCCACGGTGGAAGCCCAGCGAAGCCTGGCCGCCCACTCCTGGCCAGAAGGGATGGCCCTCCGCGTGCGGATCGGCATTCACACGGGCGAACCGCTCTCAACCGGCGATGGCTACGTCGGCCTCGATGTCCATCGTGCGGCCCGCGTGACGGCGGCCGCGTATGGCGGGCAGGTGCTCGTTGCCGCCAGTACGCGGGAGGCAGCCGGCATGGTCGATGGCGTCGAGTTCATGGATCTCGGGAGCTTCCGGTTCAAAGGATTGAGCGCGCCCGAGCGCCTCTTCCAGCTCGTCGCGCCAGGGCTTGCGCCGAGCTTCCCCGCGCCGATCAACGTCTTGAATCCCCATGCCTCGCTCCCGGCCCAGGCCACTCGGCTCGTCGGGCGTGAGGGCGAGTTGCGTGCCCTCAGTGAACTCCTGGGCCGCCGCGACATCCGCCTGGTGACGCTCACGGGCACCGGCGGCACCGGAAAGACGCGGTTGGCGATCGCCGGGGCCAACCAGGAGGCGCTTCGCTTCGCCGATGGCGTCTGCTTCGTGCCGCTGGCCGCCGACCGCGAGGCGGCGCAAGTCCCCGTCTCCATCGCCCACGCACTCGACATCGCCGAAGCGAAGACGGTCCCGGAACTCGCCGCGAGGATCCGCGAGCTCAAGGTCCTTCTCATCCTCGACAACTGCGAGCAGGTGCTGGACGCGGGGCCGATGGTTGCCGAGATCCTCGCTGGTTGTCCGGGCGTGAAGGTGCTGGCGACGAGCCGCGTGCCATTCCACCTGACGATCGAGCGCGAGTTCCCGGTCGCTCCACTGGGCCTGCCGAACGACGGTGTCACCGGGGCCGCGAATGTCGCCCGGAGCTCGGCCGTCCAGCTCTTCGTGGAGCGCGCGGCGGAAGTTCGGCCGTCGTTTACGTTGACGGAGGCGAACGCGACGGCGGTCGCGGCCATCTGCAACAGGCTGGATGGCCTCCCACTGGCGATCGAACTGGTCGCCGCTCGCAGCAAGCTCCTCTCTCCCGAACACCTCCTGAGCCGCATCGAAAACGGGCTGGACGCGGTGGCGAACGGAAGGGCCGACATCCCCGAGCGGCACCGCTCCCTTCGTGCGGCGATCAGCTGGAGCTACGACCTCATTCCCGAAGACGAACAGCTCCTGTTCCGCCATCTTGC
>JANMTH010000722.1:0-2069 GCA_031390305.1 Thermoflexaceae bacterium | reverse complement strand
CGGCCGCCCGCGCCTGGGGCGTCGTACGGCTAGCGGCGGACGCGACGGGCATGGGCGCGCCATTCACGGCCCGGCTCGCGGAACGGCTCGGCGAGGCCATTGAGCCGGTGACGTTCAGCGTCCGTTCGAAGTCGGAGATGGGCTTCGCTCTGCTCGCCGGGGCGAGGAGCGGGCGGCTCGCGCTCTACGCGAACGACCAGAGCGGCGAGGCGCGAACCTGCCGGGTGGAGCTTCGGCACTGTTCGGGGAGGCTGTTGCAGGCCGGAAAGATGCGCTGGGGCGCGCCCCCTGGCGAACACGACGACTACGTGGCAAGCCTCGCGCTCTGTCTGCGGGCGTCCCAGAGCGTGCCCGCTCCGCGGTTAGCGCGTGGCCGGAGCCGTTGATCAGGCCTGGACCGGTTCGCCGCCGCTCTTATGGAGGTAACGGAAGTAGGCCCAGGTAGCGATGCTGAGGACGGCGAGGACGACGGAGACGAGGACGACGGTGAGCGACGCCGTCTGGGAGAGCGTGCTCCAGGAATCCCGTTCCCGGTTAATCAGGACGTGCCAGGCGAGGAAGAGGACGGCGGCGGTGATCAGCGCCCAAACAGCCTTGTTCCAGTTGTAGACCTTGCCGCCGTCCATCACGGCTATCGGGATCATGTTGAAGAGGAGGCCATCTATCCCACCTATGAAGGTCATCGCCATCACCGCTTCGAGGAGGGAGAGGGCGAAGCTGCTCCCATCCGCGTTGCTATCGCGAACAGCGGGGAGGAGCAGCCAGCAGAGCGTGCTGACGGCCAGGCAGGTGACGACGGGGACGACGTTCACTTTGCCCGCGGTCCGAGGGTTGATCTCTCCATGGGCGAGGACCACGGCCGAGGCGACGAAGCCGTACATGATCCCCGGCTGGAACCCGAACAGACGGCAGAGGGCGACACTGACGGCGGCGATGACGAGCACCGGGAAATAGACGCGGACGGCCGAATCGAGCCGGAAGACCCGTTCCGTCCTCCACGCTTCCAACCCCGAATAGATATACGTGAGGATCCCGGAGCCGATGATGATCGAGAGGAAGAGGACGAGGCCGGGCCGATCGAAGCCGAAGCCGGGGTCGAGGAGGCCGTAGATCAGGCCGCTGAGGCCGAGGACGGCGGCCCAGCAGGCCACCTGCCAGGCCGCGCCGCCATGGAGGCGCGGGTGCGCGGCCGCTCCGGTGAACGACTTCAGGGGGCCGAGGAAGCGCCCGGCGGCCGCCTCCACATCGGGCCGGTATTCCTGCAACGTCTGGTTGAAGAGGGTAGCGCTGAAGAGGACGAGGAGGAGGGTGAGGGCCGCGAGGACCGCGTTCGTGACGATCACGCCGCCTTCGCCCGAGATATCGCCGGGGCCGGCGATGCCCCGGACGAGGTTCGGGCGGTAGTCGGCCGGCGGCCCGGAATCGTCCGGCGGCGGCGCCGCGGCCGCCGGCGTTGGCGTCGGGCTCGGCGTCCGCGTTGGCGTGGGAGTCGTGATCTGGCTGCCCTGGCCGGTGGCTACGGGAGACGGCGTGGATGTCGGGGTTGGCGTCTCCGTCGGGGTTGGGGTTGGGGTTGGCGTGTCGCCGGGCGGGATGGGGGTGTCGTCCGCGGCGGTGGGCGGCACGGGCGTGGGGGTCGACGTTGGTGTTGGCGTTGGCGTTGGCGTGAGTGTTGGCGTCGGCGTGAAGGTCGGCGTCGGGGTTGGCGTCCGCGTTGGCGTTGGCGTCGGGGTGAACGTCGGCGTCGGGGTTGGCGGGATCTGCGTCGGGGTTGGGGTGGGAAGCGGCGCGCTAACGAAGTAGCGAGACTGGGCGAGCGCGAAGCGGGCGCCAATCTGTCGAACGGTGATCAGCCAGGGCCCTTCGGTGTAGGTGTGCGTAAAGATGGCGGCGGGGTAGGCCCATGTCGGGCCGGCGGCGGGACCGCCGGGGCACGGGATGATGGGGATGGTGGTATTCGGGGATCCATCGCCCCAAATGATTTCGTAGGAAGGCTGGCCGGCGTTGTCCCGATACCAGAGGTCGCCCCAGAAGACCGAGACGGTGAACGGTTCGTTCCCGCTCGCGCC
>JANMTH010000642.1:0-2625 GCA_031390305.1 Thermoflexaceae bacterium | reverse complement strand
GTACACTGGCCGGCCGGCGCGCGGACGTCCCCGGCGCCTGACGTCCGCACCCTCGCTCCCGATCACCACAACCTCCCTCCACCCCTCCCCGTCCTCCGCGTCTCCGCGTCTCCGCGTCTCGCCCCGCCATACACCTGCCCCTCCCTGCCACACACCCGCCCTTGGCGGGGCCATCTTGGCGTTTCACTCGTCCTCCCGCCTACACTACCGCTATGACCACCGCGACCTCCTCGCTCATTCGCGAGCGCGCCGCCGCGGCCCGCGCCGCCTCCAAAAAGCTCGCACTCCTTTCGACCGTGGAGAAGGACCGCGCCCTCCGCGCTATCGCCGATATCCTCGAGACCGATCAGGCGCCGATCCTCGAAGCGAACGCCCGCGACCTCGCCGCCGGCCGCGAAGCGGGCCTCGACGACTATTTCCTCGAACGCCTCAGCCTCTCACCGGAGCGCCTCTGCGCGATCGCCGCCGATACCCGCGCCGTCGCAACCCTCCCCGACCCCGTCGGCGAGACCTTCGACGCACGCACCCTCCCCAACGGCCTCCAGATCGGCCGCCGCCGTGTCCCCCTCGGCGTCGTCGCCTGCATTTACGAATCGCGCCCGAACGTCACTATCGATATCGCCGCGCTCTGCCTGAAGAGCGGCAACGCCAGCCTTCTCCGCGGCGGCAAGGAGGCCCGACACAGCAACGCCGCCCTCGGCCAGGTCATCGCCAGGGCCCTCGCGACCACCTCCGTCCCCCCCGGCGCCGTCCAGGTCGTCAGTGACCCCGACCGCGCCCACATCGATGAGCTTCTCCAGGCGCACGACCTCATCGACATCATCGTCCCCCGCGGCGGCGCCGGGCTTATCGAATACGTCCGCAAGAACGCCACCATGCCTGTCGTCGCCCACGGCGACGCGATCGTCAACATCTACGTCGATCGCGCCGCCGATCTCGAAAAGACGTTGAGCGTCGTCGATAACGCCAAGACGCGCCGCTACAGCATCTGTAACGCCGTCGATACCCTCCTCGTCCACGAAGCGATAGCGCCGGCCTTCCTCGCGCGCCTCGCCGAACTCTGGGCCGGCAAGGTCACGCTGCGCTGCGATCTCCGCGCCCTCGCCCTCCTCGGCAACGCCTCCAGCCGCGGCCTCACCGTCGAGCCCGCCACCGAAGAGGATTGGCGCACCGAACACCTCGCCCTCCGCGCTGGCGTCCGCATCGTCGGTTCCATGGATGACGCGACCGCCCACATCGAGCGCTACGGCAGCCACCACAGCGACGCCATCCTCACCGAGGACTACACCGCCGCGATGCGCTTCCTCGACGAGGTCGATTCCGCCTGTGTCTACGTGAACGCCAGTACCCAGTTCACCGATGGCGCCCAGTTCGGCCTCGGCGCCGAAGTCGGCATCTCGACCCAGAAGATGCACGCCCGCGGCCCCATGGGCCTCCGCGAACTCACCAGCTACAAATGGATCATCCAGGGAAATGGACAGGTACGACCGCTATGATCGATTTTGAACGCGAGTGCCGCACAGCGTACTCCGAGTCCTACACCGTCCTCGAAGACGGCGGCATCGTCGGCCGCATCGACCTCCACTACCAGGGCGATAACGTCTACGCCACCCTCTGCACCACGGCCGACGCCAACGACGTTCGTATCCAGCAGCTCATCGACGCCGCCGATGAACGCCTCGTGATGACCGCCAACCCCTATCGTGAAGACTTCATCGTCTCCGTCTGGAAAGGCTCCCCCGCCGGCGTCTTCAGCGACGACCAGGAAGATGACGACGACGAAGAGGACGAGGACACCTTCCGCCTCAACTGAGGCCGGCAGCAACCCACGTTCGGTGAGCACCGGCCTCCAAACCTGAATGCTCCCCTCGCCCAGCGCACTGGGAGAGGGGTCGGGGGTGAGGGTACGCCCTACGCTTCGTGAGGAAAGTGCGAGTGTCAAGACGATACCGACGGGCGAGCCGGAACCGCGTACGGTAGGGTGGAGACGGAGAACATCAGGGCTCGTGAGAAGATGGTGAAGTGGCCTGTCCGGCTTGCCATGGCGATAGTCGCCCTCGCACTTCTCGGTGCGTGCGGCGATGGCGACGAACAACCCCAGACGGCCGCCACCGCTACGCCCCGCGCTATCTGTCCCGTCGCCGAAGACTTGTGCTCGTTCGGGCAGAAGGTGCGTACCTCGGTCGAAGCCCTCGATGGCGACTCACTCGTCGCGTCGTCCGTCGGCTGGGACACGCCGCACGGACGGGCGGATGTGGTTGGGACGATCGGCAGTGTGTTTGGGACATCCCCGTCGAACGTGACGCTCAAGGGTATTGGTTGCCCCGACGATAAAGGCCAGCCGGACTGTTCGGGGGGCTTCGCCCTCGTCTTCGCCCATCCGGCCGCGTCAGCCGCGGGCACAGGCGGCATCCTTGTCCTTGGCTTCGATACCACCAGCGGCCAACCGCGATTGACCGGTATCGGTGTGCCCAGCGATGCCGCTGACAGAGGCGCACTGTTGGATGGAGGCAGGCCAGGCTGTTCCGTGCCGGCTGGGCGCATGCCGCGCACGACCGCGGAGGAATGTACGTATCTCATCGTACGACCACTCCAATGACTCCCGTTACGAGTCGATAGCGACGG
>JANMTH010000344.1:0-3650 GCA_031390305.1 Thermoflexaceae bacterium | reverse complement strand
CGTTCGTGCGCCCCTGGCTCGGGAGAAGGTTCACGGCCCGTTCGGGGTGGGCTTCGTTCAGGAGTTGGAACGCGCGATCGGCGTTCCAGCGGCCCGTCTTCTTGTAGATCCAGACTTCCGGGTGGTCGTAAACCGTGAACGATTCTTCCGCCCCCGAATCGTCGATCGAGATGCCCAGGAACGAGGGCCGAACGCGGAAGTGGGCGACCAGGTCGAAGCCTAACTCGCCCGATTCCAACAGCTCGTAGTAGCGGATGGTGGCGGGGTATTCGGCGGGCAGCCGGGGAACGGCGTCGCGAACGCGGTTCGAGGTAATGGCGACGTAGTCCGCGCCGTTCAGCCCGAGGCTGGCGTCGGGACCCGCCTGGCCGTATACGAGACCTCGAACCTTGGTCACGGAGTCCGTATCGAAGGGGTAGAGGGGCACGAGAACGAGCGTTCCCGCCTCCTCTCCGGGGATCGCGTAAGGGAGCGTATCGTCCCAGATCTCGCCGCTCACCCGGCTTCCCGGCGCCGCGTTGTCGTACAGCCATCGGCTCGCCGCCAGCCGGGGGTGCTCGTTGAAGTAGACCGTCTGGTAGGCCAGCGCCCACCAGGCCGTAGCGCCGAGGACGCCGGCCGCGGCCGCCCAGGCGAGGTGACGGGGCTGCACCCTTCGCAGCCGCTCAGGAACGGCGAACGCGTGGCCACGGGGTCCCATCGCCGAAGGCCACCGCCGCCCCTTCGCCCAGCCCGCCATGCACACGAGACCCCAGGCCGCGAGCAGAGCCAGGAACGGGTAGGCAAGCGCGAAGTAGCGCATGTAGACCACGAATCGCCCGCCCTGGAACCCGAACACCACCGCAATCAGGGCCAGCGGAAGGAGCACCGAGAGCTCGCGCCGCTTGAAGAGGAACACGCAGCCGGCCCCGAAGGCCGCCCACGCCGCCACGCCAAGCGCCGGACCGAGCCCGAACTGGACCATGTTCTGGAGCGGCCAGAGGTACCGCGTCCGGCCCGCGAACTGGATGAAGGGCGGGATATCGGCGTCCCCGTTCTGTGCCTTAAGTTCCCGTTCGAAGATGTCGTCCTTCCACTGCGCGTTGATCCCCATGTTCCAGACGTGCGGACCGGCGAAGGCGTATGGCTGAGCCACCCGGAACACCAGCATGGCGATGACGAGGACGGTACAGAGCAGCGACAGGTCCGTGGTCCAGTGCCCACCCGGGATCCGCTCATCGCCGCCGTACCGCAGGCCGAGGCGTGGGAAGTCCCGTCGGCCGATCCGGATCCCAGCGGCCAGCACCGGGAGCACGACGACGGGCCAGCCACTCACCTTGCTGGCGAGGGCAAGGCCGACGCAGACGCCGAGGCCAACGACGATGGCGGCCGTCGCCAGCGCTTCGCGGCCTTCCTCGCGCCGCGGACCGCTGGCGACGCGCTGGCCGCCCGCCGAGATCAGCAGGACCGAGAGCACGGCCGTTGCCACCCCAAACGTGACGACGTACGGATCGAACGCCCAGAAGTGGGCAAGCTGCGTCGGCAGCACCGAGAACGCATAGAGCGCGGACGCCAGGAGCCCGGCCCAACGCCCAAAGACGAGGAGGCCGAGGAGGAAGACCAGCAGCACCGTGATCGTGTCGAACAGCGCGCTCACGTGCCGCCCGCAGACCACGGCCGAGTCGTACTCCGAGTACTCTCGGCCGGCCAGTCCTTCGCACAATGCGTTATCAACCGAGGCCGAGAGCAGCGGTACGCCGGCGGCGGCGAGGCTGTGTACCGCCTTCACCAGGAACAGCGGGAACGTCCCGTAGACGAATGACGGCGTCTCCGGCTGGTTGTACGGGTTGAGCGGGCTCTGCGCCGTGTCGAAGTACTCGGCGGGGCCGGAAGGCCACGAAAGCCGCTCGTTCACCATCGAGATGAAGCGCTCATCCGGGTGCATCTGGAGGGGCAGGTCGGCACCCTCGGGACGGTCCCACCCGAGGCCGTTGAAGCGCAACAACGCGCCCACCAGCACGACCGTCGCGACCGCCACCACCCAGGCCAGACGGCTCCGCTCAAGCGTAGCGAGCCGCGCGCCCAGCCGTGCCGGAGCGACGCCACCTTTCAGTGGCGCGTCCGTCATGGCCGCCTGCCGCTGGGAGAGTCGGTCACCCGCTCAGGATACGGCCCGTCGCCGTTCGGGCACGTTCAGGCCTTTCCCCGCCCTCGCCCCAACCGAACGGCGGTGCGCTATGCTTGAACCGTTGGAGGTGCTCCATGGCAGGCAAGTCGATCGTTCCGCCCCCACGCGTCTTCATCGTTCAATCCGACGGTACGCGAGTTGAGGTTCCGGCGAAGTTCGGCCTCGACGCCGACCTCTCGCGACTAAGCATCGTCAACCAGGAAGGGCAGGGAAATCACGGCGGCGCGGTCGTCGATCACCAGCCGTAGCTCGTGCTCGCCGTAGCCCGTCTCGGCTCGGACCCGCCAATCGAGTCCGAACAGCCGGTGCCGGTCCGTGAACGCGAGTGCCGCTGATTCCTCGAACCTGATGGCGCCGTCCGGATCGATCAGTTGAACGCCGATCGTGAAGTCGCCGATACCTCCGATCAGGAGCGCAAAGACGGTGAAGTCCAGTTCCACCGGTGTACCGGGCCAGAGCGGCGTGACTCTCGTGAAGATTCCAAACGGCGTGATCGTTCCATCGTCCTCCACGCGCACGCCCTTCACCGGCGCGAACAGCACCACCTGCGGGTCCAACGGCTCGGCCACGCATCCTCCTCGACCCGTGATCTCGCGCCCCCGGTTCGCTACAGCCCCCGCACCACCAGGTACGAGCAGAGGTCGCTGATCCGGCAGGCGTAGCCCCATTCGTTGTCGTACCAGGCCGCCACCTTCACCAGGTTCCCCGCAACCACGTTCGTCGACAGGCCATCGACGATGCTCGATCGCTCGTCCCCCTTCATGTCCATCGAGACGACAGGGTCCATCGTGATGCCGAGGATGCCCTTCATCTTTTCGCCCGCGGCCTCCGCGATCAGAGCGTTCACGGCCTCCTTCGTCGTATCCTTCTCCGTCAGGGCGACGAGTTCGACGATCGAGACCGTCGGCGTGGGCACGCGGTAAGCGAGGCCGTCCAGCTTGCCCTCGATCTCGGGGATGACGAGCTTGAGCGCGCGGGCCGCCCCCGTAGACGTCGGCACGATGTTCAGGCCGCCGGCGCGCATCTCCCGGAGGTCGCTACCCGCCGCCTTATCGAGGATCTGCTGCGAGTTGGTGTAGCTGTGGATCGTCGTCATCTGGCCCTTGAGCAGGCCAAGGTTATCGACGATCACCTTGACCACCGGCGCCAGGCCGTTGGTCGTGCAGCTCGCGTTCGAGATCACGTGGTGTTTGGCCGGTTCGTAGGCTTCGGGGTTCACGCCGAGGACGATGGTCACGTCTTCGTTCTTGGCCGGCGCGCTGATGATCACCTTGCGGACGGAATCGCGCTTGTGGGCGGCCGCCTTCGTCGCGTCCGTGAAGAGGCCGGTCGATTCGATCACGATCTCCGCGCCGACCGATCCCCAGGGGATAGCCCCGGGGTCGCGTTCGCTGAAGACGGCGATCCGGCGGCCATCGACGACGATAGCGTCGTCATCGCCACGCACATCGCGATGCCAGCGGCCGTAGTTGCTGTCGTACTT
>JANMTH010000613.1:0-3020 GCA_031390305.1 Thermoflexaceae bacterium | reverse complement strand
CGTCGGCAAGCTCTCCGACATGTTCGGGCGAAAACAGTTCATCCTCGCCGGCATCGTGACCTTCGTCCTCGGCTCGGCCGGCTGCGGCTTCTCCACCAACCTGCCGATGCTGATCGCCTTCCGCGCCTTCCAGGGGATCGGTGGTGGCGTCATCATGGCGACCGTCTTCAGTACCCTCGGCGACCTCTTTCCGCCCGCCGAACGCGGCAAGTACATCGGCTTCTTCACCGGCACGTTCACGATCGCCGGTCTCTCCGGCCCCAGCATCGGCGGCCTCCTCACCGACCACGTGAGCTGGCGTTGGTGCTTCTTCGTCAGCATCCCGTTCGCGATCGCCGCCATGGTCTTCATCTGGGCGAACCTCCCGTCCCGCGCCCGCGGCGGGCAGCTCCGTTCGATCGATTTCGTCGGCGCCGCCCTCCTCTCGGCTGCCACTACCTGTCTCCTTCTCGCCCTGGCCTGGGCCCAGCGTGAATACGGCTGGGGGTCGATGGAGACGGCCGGTCTCCTCCTCTCCTCCGGCTTGCTGCTCGTCGCCTTCGTCTTCCAGGAGCGCCGCCACCCCCAGGCCGTGCTCCCACTCACCATCTTTCGTAACCGCGAGTTCGTGATCGCCAACCTTGTCGCCATGCTCCTTGGCGCCGGGTCGTTCGGCGCGGTCCAATACCTCCCGACCTTCGTCCAAACCTCGCTCGGCTCTTCGGCGACGGCGTCCGGCCTGGTCACGACACCGCAGTCCCTCGGTCTCCTCGTCACAAGCATCGTTGGTGGCCAGATGCTCTCGCGCAGGGGTCAGTACAAGGCCCAGTGCGTCGCTGGCGCCGGATTGGTCCTGGTCGGCGTACTTTGCATGCAGACGCTCGACGTTGGCCAGCCGGCCTGGCGGCTCGGCGGCTTCATGGCCGTCATCGGCCTCGGCTCAGGGCTGGTGATGCCGACGATGTCCGTCGTCAGCCAGAACGCCGTCACCCACGACCTGATGGGCGTCGCCACCAGCGCTCGCCAGTTCTTCATGCAGATCGGCAACGTTCTCGGCGTAGCGGTCTTCGGGGTCATCCTCGCCTCCTCCTATTCGGCGGCCTTTACCAGCGATCTCTCACCCGAAGCGAAGCAGGCGCTGCCGCCGGCCCTCGTAGCGCGGTTCGATGACCCGACGCTCGCCCTCAACGGGCGCGAGTTCGCCGCCGTTCAGCAGCAAGTCCTCGCCCTGGATAACGGCCAGGCCTTGCTCGATGAGGCGACGGCCACGCAGCGGGCAAGCGTGGCCGTCGCCATCCGCCACATCTTCCTCGGTGCAGTGGTTGTGGTTGCGCTCGCGCTCCTCGCCACGCTCGGGCTCAAGGGGCTCCCCCTCCGCCGGGCGTTCGAAGCCACCGCCCGACCCTTACCACCCGCCGGTGGCGCCCCACGAACGGCGGTCGCGCCTTCGCCTGGGCCGGCCGCCGCTGGCGATTCGACCGCTGGCGGGCAGTAACCCCTACCGGTCCAGACCCTGTCTGAGTTCCTCTATCTGCGGGATCGGCGTGGGATCGAAGCCGTTCAGCAGCCCAAGATAGCAGGACACGTAGTCGCCCCAGGCCGTCGCCTGCAGCAGTTGATCGAGGACCGTTTCGCCCCCGGGCGCAAGGCGATGCACGGGAATTCCCTCCGCCGCGAACTGGTCCGTGATCACCTCAAACCGGCGCTGAATTCTCGGGTGGTAGCACGACGGCGATTCCAGTGTGATCACCGCCAGGTCCGCCCCGTGGACGGCGGCCGTACCGAGCCCGACCACCAGGTTATGTCCGACCTCCGGCAGGCTCTCGGCGACCGCCAGGCTCTTCCCGTTCTCCGAAAGCTGGTTCCGGAAGCGGACCGCCGCCGGAGCGAGGTGCTCGGCCCCAATCACTATCGGGATCCGGCCCTCAATGGCGAAGGCTAGCCGCTTCGCCTCGTTTTCGAACCAGGCGACCTCCGGCCCCAGCCGCTCATCCACAAAGTCGCGATGGAGAGCGCCCGCACGCTCGATGTCCCCACGCTCCAGCGTCGTCAGGCCGATGGCGGCGCCAAGGCGGAGCAGCGGCGCGAGGCTGTGTACCATGGCTGCCCGTGGCGGCGAATCGTACGCCACCCGCCAGGTGACGATCGCCGGGTCGGCGTCCGCGCGTTCGCCCAGCTGGCCACCCCGCGTGATCACGACGATCATCGCCCCGCGGCTCCGGGCGTCGGCGTAGAGAGACAGCATCTCTTCGGTGTCGCCGCTATAAGAGCAGACGACAACGAGCGTTCGGTCGGACACGAAGTTCGGGAGCGTGTAGCCGCGCACCACGTGGACGGCGATCCTGGCCTGTGGCGCCGTCAGGGTGGCGAAGTAATCGGCCGCCGTCGCCGAGCCGCCGACCCCACAGATCACGACCTGCTCGGCGTTCTCCGCGCCAGCCGGAGGCCGAAGCGAACTCGCAGCGTCCCACGCCCGCAGGAACTCCGTGCCGACGTTGCGGATGTGCGTGAACATCCCGCTCGCGTCGAGCCCGAGCACCGCCGGGTCATCGAGGGGATGCGTCGCCACCGTCACGGCGCGACTCCGGCGATCACCTTCCCGGCCTCCAGGATCGGCTTCACCAGCTGCTCGCCGGTGACCTCCGTATAGATCCGGAGCAGCGGCTCCGTGCCAGACAGCCGAAAGAGCAGCCATCCCTCCGGGACGAAGAAGCGCCAGCCATCGATCCGGTCGGAGCGCTCAACCGGCCGGCCGGCAATCTCCGTCGGTGCCGCGGCGTCGAGCCGCGCCTTCACGGCAGCGTTCGATCCGGGTTCGAGTTCGAAGTCGAGGCGCTCGTAGTAGTGCGCGCCCGTGATCGCGAAGACATCCGCCAGGAGCTGCGACGGCTTCTTGCCCGTTCGCGCGACATAATCCAAGAGGTAGAGCCCGGCGAGGATCCCGTCCCGCTCCGGCAGGTGGCCGCGAAAGCCGTAGCCACCGCTCTCTTCGCCGCCGATCAGGGCGTCCTCTTCCATCATCAGCGGGCCGATGTGCTTGA
>JANMTH010000589.1:0-1949 GCA_031390305.1 Thermoflexaceae bacterium | reverse complement strand
CCAGGCGGTGCAGGGCCTCACCGCCCTCGAGCTCGACCCCTATCGCGAGGTGGCGCTCATCTACGCCCCCTCCGTCGATACCGACATCGCGAAAGCGATCGTGAGCCACTGCGAGAGGCTCCGCTTCCGCTTCGCGGTGGTCGACTCACCCAAGGGGGTCAACAGCGCGGCGCAGCTGAACCCACGCAACCAGGTCAACGACACGACCTACGCCGCCTTCTACTACCCGTGGATCGTGACCGCGGACCCGAGAACGGGCGCGCGGAAGCTCGTTCCTCCGGGCGGCCACGTGCTGGGTGTGTACGCGCGGACGGACACCGAGCGGGGTGTCTTCAAGGCCCCTGCCAACGAGATCCTCCGCGGCGCCCTCGACCTCGAGTACAGCATCGACGACGGCACGCAGGAGATCCTCAACCCCAAGGGCGTCAACGCCACGCGCAGCTTCCCCGGCCGCGGCATCCGCGTCTGGGGGGCGCGCACCCTCAGCTCGAACGGCCTCTGGAAATACGTGAGCGTCCGACGCCTCTTCATATTCCTGGAGCGCTCCATCTACGAGGGGACGCAGTGGGTCGTCTTCGAGCCGAATGACGACCGCCTCTGGGCCCGCGTCGTTGACACCATCCGCCTGTTCCTGCGGAGCCAATGGCGGCTGGGCGCGCTGTTCGGACGAACCGAACAGGAGGCGTTCTTCAAACCTGCGACCGCACGACGATGTCCCAGGACGACATCCTCAACGGCCGCCTGATTTGTGAGATCGGCATCGCGCCGGTACGGCCTGCGGAGTTCGTGATCTTCCGCATCTTCCAGAACACCGCCGAAGCCCAGCGCTAGGAGCACGCCATGGTACGCATTGATCCGCTACGCAACTTTCGCTACCGGCTGGAGATCGACAACATCACCCAGGCCGGCTTCAGCGAGGTGATGATCGCCGAGACCACCATCGACGCGGTGGACTACCGGGAGGGGACGGACCCCCCGCACGTCCGCAAGCTGAGCGGCCTCACGAAGTACGGCAACGTCACGCTGAAGTGGGGGCTCACCGTCGGCGGCACCGCCCTCGACCTCTTCAAGTGGCACAACGACGTCTCCGCGGGCCAGGTGAAGGAGAGGCGGAAGAAGGTGGTCATCGTCGCCCAGGACGAGGCCGGGGTGGACGCGGCGCGGTTCGTCGTGAGCGACGCGTGGCCGGTCAAATACGACCCCAGCGACCTCAACGCCAAGGGCAACGAGACCATGATCGAGCTGCTCGAGCTGGCCAACGAAGGCATCGAGCGCGTGGCCTAGGAGGATCGCCATGAGCACGAACGGACGCCACGGCTTCCAGACGGAGATCGAGTTCGAGCTGCCCAAGGGCTACCTCGACGACGCGGGAACGCTGCACCGGAGCGGCGCCATGCGCCTCGCCACCGCCGCCGACGAGATCCTTCCGCTGCGCGACCCGCGGGTCCAGCAAAACGAGGCCTATCTCGCGGTCATCGTCCTCGCGCGGGTCATCACGCGTCTCGGCTCGCTGCCGGACGTCCATGCCGGTGTGATCGAGGGGCTCTTCGCCTCCGACCTCGCCTACCTGCAGCGGCTTTACGAGGCGTTCAACGCCGGCGACGAGCCTCCGGCGGAGCCGGCCGGGAAGTCGCGCTCGGCCGTGGGCAACCTGCGGAGGGTCGCCGCGGTGGGGGACGCATGAAGGCCTATCCCCTCGATTCGCTTTACGAGGAGATGGCCTTCATCGCCCATCACTTCCACTGGTCGCACGACGAGCTCATGTGCCTCGAGCACGCCGAGCGGCGGCGGTGGTGCCGGCAGATCTCGGCCGTCAACCGGGCGCTCGACGGCGCGCCCTCCAACCCGTTCGAGGTCTGACGCATGGCACGCCAGGACCCGCTGCGCGGATTCCGATTCCTGCTCGAGATCGACTCCGTCGCCAGCGCAGGCTTCACCCGCGTCAAGGG
>JANMTH010000580.1:0-5667 GCA_031390305.1 Thermoflexaceae bacterium | reverse complement strand
CCGATCCACAGCCTGGCGCCGGGGAGCGAACGGGGCCAGAACATGAACGGCCAGACATGGGTGCCGATCGATGACGAGCACTGCTGGGTGTATTGCTACACCTGGAACCCGGAGCGGGCGATCAGCGAGGGGGAGCGGGCGCAGATGCGGGCCGGCTTCGGCATCCACCCGGAGCTGGGGCCGGGCTATCTGCCGGTGCGGAACCGTGCGAACGAGTACCTGTTGGACAGGGCGGACCAGCGAACGAAGAGCTTCACGGGCGTGCGCGGGATTTCGGAGCAGGACGCCTGCATCCAGGACAGCCAGGGCCGGATCTACGACCGTTCGCACGAGCATTTGGGAACGACGGACATCGCGATCATCGAGTTCCGGAAGCTGATGCTGCGGATGGCGCGTGAACTGCGGGAAGGTCAGGAGCCATCTCAGGCGCGGAACGGGGCGGCCTACCTGGTGCGGAGCGGGGCGGCGACCGGGCACCGCGACCTGGCGTTCGCGGAGGTGGCGAAGGGGGTCGTCCTCGTTCCGGGGGTGGTGGCGGATTGACACGCGTCGGGCAAGCCGGTGGCCTGGTGGCTGAGCGGGACCGTGACGCGCGGAGAGCATCCTGGCGCGACCGCTCCCTCTCGGTCGCGGTACTGTCCGGAGGGTATGGGCTGGCTAGCGGAGGATGGCGAGGTCGGTGATGACGGGGCGGTGGTCGCTGCCTTCGCCGCGGCCCACGCGGAGGGCGAGGGGGACGACGCCGGAGGTGTGAAACACCTGGTCGATGCGGATGGCGCGGAGCTTGCGGAGGCCGTTCGGCCAGGTGGTGGCGTAGCCGGCGCCGCGCTCGCGGTAGGCGTCTTTTAGCCCGGCATCGATGAAGCGGCCGTACCAGGCGTGGTGTTGGGTCATGTTGAAGTCGCCAGCGACGACGACCTCGCCCGGTTCGGCGGCGACGGCGTCGCGCAGCGCCCGCAGTTCACGGTTCCAGGCGGCGACGCTGGCGCGGCTGCTCGGTGAGACGGGGTGGACGTTGTAGATGCGGAGGGAGCGGCCCTCGATCTGGACGGTCGCGCGGGTCATCGGTACGCCGCCAACGTTGATGACCTCGGCATCGATGAGCGGGTAACGGGAGTAGATTGCGGTACCCTGGGCGCCGGCGTGGGTCTCGCCGATGCGGTAGGGGAGGGTGCTGGCTATCCCTTCGGCGATGAGGATCGCTTCGGCCTCGGGCGTGAACTCCTGGATAAGGAGGATGTCGGGATCGGCCTGGACGGCCTCGCGGAAGATCCGGCCGGGGTCGCTGTTGCCGTACCAGAGGTTGGTGCTGAAGAGGCGGAGCGTCGGCGCGGAGAAGGCTTCGGCCGGGATTTTCGCGGCCCCACGGTAGTCCGGGATGGTCCAGAACAGGTGCACGCCGACAACGGCGAGGGAGGCGGCGAGCAGCGACCAACGGCGGAAGACGAGCGCCGCGATAGCGACGGGGTACGCGGGGAGGTACACCCAGAAGGTGTAGGCGTTGATCCATACGAGATAGAGGGACCTGTCGTGGGCGAGGAAGCGGAGGGCGGCGGCGATGGCGAGAGGCGCGGTGGCCGCCCAGCCAGCGACGGAGACGAGCGTGCGGAGGAGGCCCGAATTGAGGGCGGTGGTCAATCCGAAAGCGCGCGAGGCGGCGGTGATGGGCAGGCGGAGCGCCATGTCTGGTCCCCCTTCCGGGCCGGGAATGCGGCCGGAAGCGCTCGTTGGCCGGCGAACGCCATGGGGAGAGGATAGACCGCCGTTGGCGGTCCGTCAGTCGGGAGGGGTGAAGTCCTGGATAAGACGTTCGAAGGCGAGGTTGGCCAGCGAGCCGGGCCGTGCGAGGCGGATGCGGCGGATCGCCTCATCGGCGGGGACGCCGAGGGTGCGGAGGATGAGGCCGCTGACGAGGCCGCCGCGGTTGAGGCCATGGGTGCAGACGGCGTAGACGCGGGCCGCTTCGCCCGAACGGAGGGCGGCGGCGGCGGCGCGGGTGACCGTCGCCAGGCGTTCGAAGGAGGGAGGGATAGCTTCAACATCCATGAAGACGCAGGAGAGTGCGTGTGCGGCGGCGGCGTGGTGTGCGGCGGGCATATCGCCGGCGGCGTCGATCAGCCAGGAGCCAGTGACGAGGGAGATGGTGATCTCCTCGCCGCGCAGGGCGTGGGCGCCGCCCATCCAGAGGGCGCCGCGATTGGCCGCCTCGCCGGGGGCGAGGATGAGGCTGGCGCGGGGTGTGACAAGGTGGGCCGGGCTATCGTCCGGGAGTTCTTCGAGCATGTGCGAGCGCCCCTACGGGGCGTGCTCCCAGTCGAGCATCATGACGTCGATCTCCTCGCCGGGGTAGGCCGCCGGGGTGTCTTCGGGGATGATCGTGAGGGCGTTGGCGGCGCTCATGCTGGTGAGGATGCCGCTGCCCTGGGGGCCGGTGAGGTCGGCGTAGTAGCGTCCGTCTTCGCCGAGGGTAACGATGCAACGGGCGTAGAAGCGGCGGCCATCGGTGTTACGCACTTCGTCGCGGGTGATGGCGCGGATGATGGGGCGCTGCCAATCGGCGCGGCCGAGCATGGTGAAGAGGGCGGGGCGGCCGAAGAGTTCGAAGGCGACCATGGAGCTGACGGGGTTGCCGGGGAGGCCAAGGTGGGGGACGCGGCGCCCGGACGGAGTGTTGAACGCTCCGAAGGCGAGCGGCTTGCCGGGCTTCATGCGGACGGTCCAGAAGTCGATCGCACCTTCCTTGGCGAGAACGTCCTTGACGACATCGAAATCGCCGCGGGAGACGCCGGCGCTGGTGACGATCATGTCGGCGGTGAGGCCTTCGTGGATCTTGCGGGTGAGGTCTTCGACGGTGTCGTGGGCGATGCCGAGGAGGCGGGGGATGCCGCCGTAGCGCTTGACGAGGGCGGCGATGCCATGGGCGTTGCTGTCGTAGATGCGGCCGGGGAGGAGGGGTTGGCCGGGCTCGGTGATCTCGTCTCCGGTAGAGAGGATGGCGACGACGGGCCGGCGGTGGACGGCGACGGTGCTGAGGCCGAGGCTGGCGAGGACGCCGATTTCGGAGGCACGGACGACGCGGCCGGCCTGGACGACGGGCTGGCCGGCCTTCACGTCTTCGCCCCGGTAGCGGATGTTGTTGCCGGCGAGGGCGGCTTTGAGGACCTGGACGGCTTCGCCTTTGCGGGGCGCCTGGCCGGGGCCGCGGAGTGGTTCGTCGGTCTCTTCAAAGGGGACGACGCTATCGGCGCCGGGGGGCATGGGGGCGCCGGTCATGATGCGGAGCGCTTCGCCCTCGCCGATCGCGGTCTCGTGGAGGTACCCGGCGGCGAGGTCGCCGACGACGCGGAGGCGGACGGGGCTGGCGGCCGATGCGCCGGTGGTGTCGCTGGCTCGGACGGCGTAACCATCCATGGCCGTGTTGTCGAGCGGGGGGATATCGAAGGGTGCGGCGATGCCTTCGGCGAGGACCTGACCGAGGGCATCGAGGAGGGGGACGCGTTCTGGTTCGAGGCGGCTGAAGAAGGCGAGGATGCGGTCGCGGGCTTCTTCGACGCTGATCATGGAGGAGGAGGTCGTCATGGGGTGGGCGGTCCTGCGCGGGGTGTCGTGGAGAAGCTTAGCCGGTGTCGGCTTCGTGGGTTAGAGCGGGATGCGGTACGTTCGATTCGTCCAGTCGCTCGCGTCTGCACAACCGATGAGGACCGAGAGGTGGTCCAGCGCGCGACCGAGCGACAGCAACGAAGGGACGAAAACGACACCTGCCATCGGTTCGCCGCGGCGGACCCGTTCGTCGGCGAACGGGACGAGCGTCTGGATGTCGTGAGTGAGGACCACAAGGTCCGCTTCCGCCGCGTAGATCAGCACGTCGTGATCCGACGCCTGGATCATGCCGAGTTCCCTGAGCCTGACGACATCGAGTTCGAGGCCCATGCGCTGGAGGCCCGCGATCAGCCTCTCATTGAAGTTGTGGTCAGCGAGAAAGCGTGGCATTCCGCTCTTCGAGACGACGCTTCAGTTCGGCGTAGGTCGGCTGGGGGTTGCGCGCCTGGATCTCGGCGAAGAGGCGCACGCCCTCTTCCTCGCACTCCTGGACGTAGGCATCGATAACGGCGCGGTGGCGGAGGTAGTAGGCGATGACGGCGTAGACCTGCTGGAGGTCGAGGCTGAAGTCCTGTGCGAGGGACTCGGGGGATTGGCCGGCGTTCCAGCACTGGACGACGCCTTCGAGGGCCATGCGGGTGCCGATGAGGCGGGCGGCGCCGTTCTCGAGGATGTGGATCGGGCAGGGTTCGGGGTCGAGTGGGAGGTCCATGGAACCAGTATAGACGGGCGCGAAAGGGGCTGCCGCTACGCAGCGCCGTCGTTCCCGGCACCCCGCTGCTTAGAGCGGGAGGTAGAGGATGGTGTTGGTAAAGTCGGTGTCTCGCGAACAAACCGCCACGGTCGCGAGAGACTCGATGGCGGCGACCAGTGAAAGCTGCGACGGGATGGCGACCACGCCGGGCATTGTTTCGCCGGCGCGAACGCGGCGATGGGCAGCCGCCACAAGCGTCCGAACATCGTGCGTCAGGACGACCATTCCCTGGTGTGCGGCCCAGGCGAGGAGTTCGCCGTCGCCGACTTCCTGGAGGTTCACTTCGCGGGCGAGGAGAACGTCGATTTTGACGCCCGAACGAGTGAGCCCGCCAAGGATATCCTCGTTGAAGTTGTGGTCAGCCAGGAACTGGGGCATGGCGCTCCGCCCACCTGCGTTTCAGTTCCTCAGCGGTCACTTTCGGCGGATACTCGCGTTCGAACTCGGCGCGGAGCCGTTCTCCTTCGACTTCGCTCTCCTGAACGTAGGCATCGATGACGTCGCGGTGACGGAGGTAGTAGGCGATGACGGCGTAGACCTGCTGGAGGTCGAGGGAGAAGCTGCGCGAGAGGGATTCGGGGGATTCGCCAGCGTTCCAGCACTGGACGAGGCCTTCGAGGGCCATGCGCGTGCCGATGAGGCGGGCGGCTCCGTTCTCGAGGACGTGGATCGGGCAGGGCTCGGGGTCGAGTGGGAGGTCCATGGAACGAGTATAGAGGGCGGCGAAGGGGCCTGCCGCTGCGCCGAAGGGGGTGCTGAGCTACGCTTAGCGTCCCATTCTGCGCTGCCGGAGCCACCGTCCATGGCCGACCCACGAACCGTCTCCCAGAAGATCTGGGACAACCATCTCGTCCACAGTGAAGCCGGAAAGCCGGATCTGCTGTACATCGACCTCCACCTCGTCCACGAAGTTACCTCGCCCCAGGCGTTCGATGGCCTGCGGCTTGCGGGGCGGAAGGTTCGGCGGCCGGAGCTGACGCTGGCGACGGTCGATCACAACGTGCCGACAATCGACCGGGAGAAGCCGTGGACGGACCCGCTTTCGGTGACGCAGGTAGAGGCGCTGCAGAAGAACACGGAAGAGTTTGGCGTGCCCTACTTCGGGGTGGACGATGTCCGCCAGGGGATCGTCCACGTCATCGGGCCGGAACAGGGCTTCACGCAGCCAGGGATGACGATCGTCTGCGGCGACAGCCACACTTCGACGCATGGCGCTTTCGGGGCGCTCGCCTTCGGGATCGGGACATCGGAAGTGGAGCACGTTCTGGCGACGCAGACGCTGACGCAGATGAAGCCGAAAACGATGTCGGTGG
>JANMTH010000544.1:0-2193 GCA_031390305.1 Thermoflexaceae bacterium | reverse complement strand
GCTTCCTCGGGAAGTCCCGGCCCGCCCTTGGCAATCCGCCAGAAGAGAAACGTGTCGCGAAACATGGCGATCGCCCCCTGGTCGGCGAAGTTTGTCGGGATCGGGTCCAGCCCGTGCACGAACATGCCGGTGCCAGCCAGGGTGTCGCCGTGGCAGAAGACGCAGTTCCGATAGTAGATCTTTCGCCCGTTCTCGACGTGTTTGCGGAACTGTTCCGGATTCGACTTCTCGAGCGGCAGGAAGGGGTTTTCTCCGGCGTCGAGATCGATCTTCTTGTCGTGAACCGAGATCTCCAGAGGCGATGCGGGATGGACCGTTCGCGAGAAGAGGGGAGGCTCGAGAGGGACGTTCATCTGGACGTAGACGTTCGCGGCCGCGAGCGCCGGGATGGCGACGACCGTTGCGCCGAGGAGCGCTGTGTACCGCTTCTCCGTCATGAACCGGACGAGCGGGCGGGAGACTTCTTCGCGGCGCTCCTGGCTGGAGGACACGTACACCAGGATCGCGATCGAGATGATTCCCATGTAGAGCGAGACGACGGAGGCGGGAATCGGGACAGTGAATCCGAATCGGAGGAGGACGTAGATCCCCACCCACCAGGCGCCGGCCCACATCAGCAGATTGGCCCGACGGAAGCGAAGGAGCCCGAACGCGGCGGCCACGGCGAGGACGACCAGGATGTTCATCGTGCTAGACCGGGGGGCTTCGCCCCGCCGGACCCCCCGTCGCCGTCGCTCGCGGGGGCCCCATTGCCCCGCTCCGCTCCGGCGGTGCGCGCCTGCGGCGCGCCTGGCCCGTTATCCCCGGCATTTGCGATCGTGACTGCGTCCGGCGTCGCAACGGCAGGTCTCAGCTGCGCGCCCTTCTTGGGAGCTGCTGGAGGCTGCGCCCCGCCCGGCGCGGCGCCCGGGGCCGGAGCAGCCGCGGGAGCCGGCGCCCCGCCCGGTGCGGCCGCGCCGCCGTAGTAGCGGTGAGTCGTCTGGAGCGTCACCGTCGGCGTGCCGCCAAGAGACTGGAGGTACGCGATCACGGTGAGGATCTCCGGATCGGTGAGGCCGACCGGAGGCTTGTTGACGACGGGCATCCCCGGATTGAATCCCTGTACGATGAAGGCGTCAGGTTCGTACATCGATTGGGCGAAGTACTCCACATCGCTCAGGCCCGGGACTCGGCTGTTCGCGCGGACACCCACCCCCTCGAGATCGGGGAACCGGAGCGCCCCCGTCTTGCCGATCGTGTGGCAGGTGAAGCAGAGTCCCTTGCCGTCCATGAGCTCGCGGCCGACCTTGACCATGTCGGCCGTGGTCAGGTCGGTTCTCACCACGATCTCCTGAGGAGGGTACACTTCCTTCTGAGGCACCATCTGGCCGACATAGGCATAGAACCCGGTCGTCGCGAAGACGAGCGCGCCGATCCGGATGACGGGCGGGACCGTGATCACGCCCTGGTACGCCCCTCGAAATCGGGCCGGTCGTGCAGCGTCGTGATCCAGAACACGACGCCGATCAGGAGGAAGAACACGAGCACGGTCACCGAGACGACACTCGTCGCGAAGCCGAGCGTGGGCGTGAAGGCGTCGGGCGAGTGGTCCCGAATGACGCCGTAGACATGCCAATGCTGGCGGAGCCCGGAGCGAACGTAGCCCATGAGCCCCATGAGCCAGGTGAAGGTGACCGCGATGAAGATCAGCACGTACTGGGAGATCGCCGGGATCCTTCCCCAGCGCACCTCGCCCGTGTTCCTCGCCCTGCGGAAGAGGAAGATGTCGATGGCGGTGATTGACACCATGGCGAGCAGGACCGCGCCGACCTGGGGCACCGAGAGGCCGATCCTGACGCTCGCCTCGACGAAGTACCCGTAGACGCCGAGAAAGATGACGAAGATCGCGGCAGCCGCAAAGATCGTGAGCTGCGCCGCATGGCCCGTCCTCGCCCACGCCACCGACGCGACCTTCCCCGTCCGGCGGTAGAGGAGGAAGCTCATGAAGGTCGTGAGGATCAGGATGTTCACGGCGGTGTTCTTCGCGGACATGACACCGAGGAAGCCCAGAACCGGGTGCGCCGATCCTCCCATCGCCCGGACCTCGGAGACCGTCGCGATGATCGACCGGGGCGTCGCCCAGACCATGAAGCAGAGCACGATCGTGATGAGCAGGTACTTGATGACCTTCTGGATCGGCTGCGCCCCCTCGAC
>JANMTH010000528.1:0-4304 GCA_031390305.1 Thermoflexaceae bacterium | reverse complement strand
CCGCCAGGCGCTGCAACGGCTGAAGGCCGAGGCGGAGAAGGCGAAGATCGAGCTTTCGAGCGCCCAGCAGACCGACATCAACCTCCCGTTCGTGACGGCCGACGCCAGCGGCCCGAAGCACCTGAACGTCACGTTGACGCGCGCGAAGCTCGAGCAGCTCGTGGGCGACCTGCTCACGGGGACGTTGACGCCGGTGAAGAAGGCGCTCGAAGACGCCGGCAAGAAGCCCGGCGACATCGATGAGATCGTGCTCGTTGGCGGCCAGACGCGCATGCCTTCGGTCCAGAAGATCGTCGCCGACTTCTTCGGGAAGGAGCCCCACAAGGGCGTGAACCCGGACGAAGTGGTGGCGATCGGGGCGGCCATCCAGGCTGGCGTCCTCAAGGGCGAAGTGAAGGACGTCCTCCTCCTCGACGTGACGCCTCTGACGATGGGGATTGAGACGCTCGGAGGGGTGAGCACGCCGATCATCACGCGGAACACGACGATACCGACGGCGAAGAGCCAGACCTTTTCGACGGCGGCCGACAACCAGCCGAGCGTGGAGATCCACATCCTTCAGGGCGAACGGCAGATGGCGACGGACAACAAGCCGTTGGGCCGGTTCATCCTCGACGGCATTCTTCCGGCGCCGCGCGGCGTGCCCCAGATCGAGGTCACCTTCGATATCGACGCCAACGGGATCGTCTCCGTTTCGGCGAAGGATAAGGGCACGGGACGCGAGCAGAAGATCACGATCCAGTCGTCGAGCGGGCTTTCGAAGGACGAAATCGAGCGGATGCAGCGCGACGCCGAGCTGCACGCCGACGAGGACAAGAAGAAGCGCGAATCCATCGAACTGAAGAACATGGCGGACAGCACCGCCTATCAGGCCGAGCGCACGTTGCGAGACAACGCCGACAAGATCTCGGCGGAGCTGAAGGAATCGGTGGAGGCGAAGGTGAAGGATGTGCGGGAAGCGATCGCCGCCGACGACTCCGACCGGGTGCGGTCGGCGCTCGACGCGCTCAGCCAGGAGATGCAGAAGATCGGCGAGGCTGTCTACGGGGCGCAACAGGCCGAAGGGGCGGCGGCCGGCGGCCAGCCGGACGCCGATGGCGCGGCCCAGGGCGAAAGCACGGTAGAGGGCGAGTTCCGCGAGGTTTAGGCGGTAGCCAGTAGCCGGTAGCCGGTAGCCAGTAGTCAGTGAGTGAAGGGGAGGCTGGAGAGCCTCCCTTTCGTTGCGCCGGCGCGACTGCCCATCGCTTACACTGGGAATGGAGGCCGAAGATGACGAAGGTAGCCACGGCAGCGAACGGGCTCGAGAACGGCGATGTCATGTCGCGCGCGGAGTTCCACCGGCGGTATTCGGCATGCCCGGACCTGCATCGCGTTGAGCTCATAGAGGGAGTGGTCTACATGCCGTCTCCGACACGGATTCTCGGTCACGCCGACGAGCAAGGGTTGGCGCTTGACTGGCTCTCCGCGTATGCCGCTGCCCATCCGGGAGTAAAGCACAGCCCGCCCGGGTCGATATTTCTGGATGACCACAATCAACCTGAGCCGGACGCCATGTTGTACAGGGTTACCCCAGACCGATACGAGGACGGATACCTGGCCGGCGCGCCCGAGCTTGTCGTCGAGATAGCGGCGAGCTCCGCCTCGCGCGACCTCCACCAGAAGAAGGCCGCCTACGAGCGCAACGGCGTCCAAGAGTACATCGTCTGGCGGACGCTCGATGGGGCGATCGACTGGTTCCAGTTGCGAGACGGACGGTACGAGCGGCGTGACCCCGGCGCGGAGGGCATCATCGCCAGCGAGGTGTTCCCCGGCCTTCGCCTCGATGTCGCGGCGATGCTCGCGGGCGACCGGGCGAAGGCGTTGGCGGCCCTTCGCCCATAGCCGGTGACGCCGTAGAGCCTCCCCTTCGTTGCGCCGCCGGAGCGGTTCGGCCAGCCGATCGCTTACACTGTCGGGGGAGGCCGAGATGGTGAACACGGCCACGGTACCGATGAGACTCGAGAACGGCGACGTGATGTCGCGCGAGGAGTTCCACGCCCTCTACAGCGAGTGCGAGGGGTTGGAGCGGGTCGAACTGATCGAGGGAGTGGTCTACATGCCGTCGCCCGTCCGGATTCCCCAGCATCAACGGCCGGAGAAGCTGATGCTGCTCTGGCTCGACGCCTACGAGCAGTTGCACCCGGGTGAGGCCGAAGCGATGTCCGGCGCCTCGGTCTTCCTTGATAACAAGAACGAGCCAATACCTGATGTGATGCTCTACCGCCTCGTGCCGGGCCCGTTCACCGAGGACGGATACCTGGCCGGCGCGCCCGAGTTGGTCGTCGAGATAGCGGCGAGTTCGAAATCGCGCGACCTCCACCAGAAGAAGCGGGCCTACGAACGGAACGGCGTCCACGAGTACATCGTCTGGCGGACGCTCGATGGGGCGATCGACTGGTTCCAGTTGCGAGACGGGCGGTACGAGCGGCGCGAGCCCGGCGCGGAGGGCATCATCGCCAGCGAGGTGTTCCCCGGCCTGCGCCTCGATGTCGCGGCGATGCTGGCGGGCGACCGGGCGAAGGCGTTGGCGGCGCTTCGGCCGTAGCCCGGCGCGCGAGACGCCCTCCACGGCCCGAACCAGAGTGTAGAAATTTTCTCATATCGACGCCGTAGTGTGACGTAGTTCACACATAGGAGACGCATTTACCGTTACGATTCGCAGTCGTGGACGTGGGTGGGGATGACGTGGTGGAAGTCCGCGTGATGTGTGCCTGGTGCGGCAGGCTCATCCGCGAAGGCGACGGCGGAGCCGAGGTCTCGCACGGCCTTTGCGAAGAGTGCGCCGCTGGCGATCCCCTTGAGGTTGGCCGGCACGAGGGGGATGCCGGCAGAGGGCGCGCCTGAGGATGTGGTTCCCCTGGGCGACGGGAAACGCAAAGACGCAAAGACGCAAAGGAGCGGAGGGGAGAAGACGTTCCCCACGCCTGGGCGACGGGAAACGCAAAGACGCAAAGGAATGAAGGGGACCTTTGCGTTTTCTCCCCCGCCCGTGGCTCATCACTCCGGCCTGCGCTCTACTAGATGGCCGGGGGGCGCCTTCATGTACACGCTGGTCTTGCTTCGTCACGGAGAGAGCGAATGGAACCGCGAGAACCGGTTCACGGGATGGACCGATGTCGCCCTCAACGAACACGGGCGGGCGGAGGCGGCCGAAGCCGGGCGGCTGATGGCGGAAGCCGGGCTCGCCTTCGATTCCGTCCACACCTCGCTGCAACGCCGCGCCATCCAGACCGTGAATCTGGCGCTGGACGAAATGGACCTCCTCTGGGCGCCGGTACGCCGGAGCTGGCGGCTGAACGAGCGCCACTACGGCGCCCTCCAGGGCCTCAACAAGAAGGAGACGGCCGACCAGTACGGCGGCGAGCAGGTCCAGATCTGGCGGCGAAGCTACGATACGCCGCCCCCGCCCCTGGGCTGGGACGACGAACGCCATCCGCGGTTCGACCCCCGGTACGCCGGCCTGGCGCCCGAACAGCTCCCGGCCACGGAGTGCCTGCGGGACGTCGTCGCGCGGATGCTGCCCTACTGGTACGACGCCATCGTGCCGGACCTCCGCGCCGGCAAGCGCGTCCTCATCGGCGCGCACGGCAACAGCCTGCGTGCGCTGGTGAAACACCTCGACGCGATCGGCGACGCCGGAATCGTCGAACTCAACATCCCGACGGGCATCCCACTGGTCTACGAGTTGGGCGACGACCTGAGGCCCATCGCCTCGACCTACCTGGGCGACCCGGAGGCGGCGAAGGCGAAGGCGGAAGCGGTCGCGCGGCAGGCGGGTCCGAGGTCCGAGGTCCGAGGTCCGAGGTCCGAGGTCCGAGTGCTGAGAGTGGGCGCGCCTGGGCGAGGGGGAGCTTACGAGTGGGCGGAAGCCGGGCGGGCGGGAAACGCAAAGGCGCAGAGGAACGAAGAGGGACCGAGACGGCGTGTTGGGCCTGCCTTTGCCGCTTTGAGCCTTTGCGTTTCTCGGGCCTGGGCGACGGGAAACGCAAAGGTTCAAAGGAACGAAGAGGGGGACGAGAGGTGTTGGAAGGCCTGCCTTGGCCGCTTCGACCTTTACGTTTGAAGAGAATTTTCCTTGTGTGAAGTAGTTCACACTTGACGGAAGCGGTTGCCATTTGGGTTCAGATGCGACATAAGAGATGCACATTCGTGTCGGTCATTCGTCACACATCCCCGGGTGGGTCGTACTCGCGTACAACTTGGCCTGAAAGACGCCCTTGATTCCCTTAGGGGCCTGTGGTACAAACCGCTATCGCTGCGGGGTG
>JANMTH010000506.1:0-4027 GCA_031390305.1 Thermoflexaceae bacterium | reverse complement strand
TGCTCGATAGATTTGGGCCTCGGGGCTCGGGGGCTCGGGCGATGGCGGACCCGATGGCGTACGATGGGTGGCGGATGGTTCGAGCGCTGATCCTCCTGGCAGTGTTGACGCTGTTCGCCTGTGGCGGACCGCGGGCTGCCGCGCCGCCCTCCCGCGGTACGACGGAACCGGCGTCGGCCGAGGGGGACGGTTCTCGATCGGCCAGGACGGCGATCGTGCCGGAAGTGACGAGGGCCGACACGCTCCGGGTCACGCTGGCCGCCGTCGGCGACCTCATGTTCGACCGCCTGCCGGGCGTGTTCCTCCGCGAGAATGGCGCGGAGTCGCCGTTCGCGGGCGTAGCGGAGGTGTTGCGCGGCGCCGATCTGACGGTTGGCAACCTGGAGTGCGCGATCAGCGAGGGCGGCGAGCAGGCCTCGAAGGCGTACACCTTCCGCGCGCCACCGATCGCGGCGGAAGCACTGAGGCTCGCGGGCTTCGATGTCGTCAGTCTGGCGAACAACCACGCCCTCGATTGGGGCGAGGAGGGCCTCGCCGATACGCGCGTTCACCTCGAAGCGTCGAAGGTGGCGGCCGTGGGCGGGGGCGCGAACGCGGCCGAGGCACACCGTCACGCCGTCGTCACCCGGAACGGTCTGCGCGTCGCCTTCCTCGGCTACCTGGATGTCCCGGCGGAGGGCGCCTTCAACCGCGCGAACTGGGACGCGACGGCGACCCGCGCGGGACTGGCCTGGTTCGACGAGCAGGCGCTTCTCAGGGATATCGCGGCGGCGCGGCTCGAGGCCGATGTCGTGGTCGTATTCCTGCACTTCGGCTTCGAGTACCACACCGCGCCTTCGGAAGCCCAGCGGAGGCAGGCGCGGGCGGCGATCGACGCGGGCGCGGCGCTCGTGCTCGGCTCGCATCCGCACGTCCTCCAGCCGGTCGAGGCCTATCACGGGGGGGTCATCGCCTACAGCCTCGGGAACTTCGTCTTCGATGGCTTCGATGGCGAAGCGAACGAGAGTGCCATCTTCCGGGCGACGCTGACGCCGAAGGGGGTGGAATCGTGGGAACTGGTGCCGGTCTCGATCGGCTACGACGGGTTTCCTGCGCTCGTCGAGTAACGGCGGGAATGCGGAAGGCCGGGCATCACTGCCCGGCCGTTCGCTCATTGGTTCGTTGTGGGCCGTAGCCCAGTTGACTGCCGTTCGGGAGCGTTCAGGAAGTCAGCGGAGGTTCGGGGGCTCAATTGGCGGAGGCCTTCTGGCGAGCAACTCGTCGAGAGCCACCGCGAGCCCGGGCAGCTGGCTGAGAACGACGTGGAGCTCTCCAGGCGTCGCCCGGTCGTACTCATGGGCGTAGAAGTTCCGCTGGATGAAGAGCAGCGGCCAATCCACTACGGGCGTGCTCTCCCGCAGTTCGCGCGAGACGCGGCGCGCAGCCTCGCCCAGGACGATCACCTGCCAGTGCACCGCCGAACGGAGGAGCGTGTCTTCTGCGAGGTCCACGGCGCCGCGGTCCTCGAGGAATGACTGGATCGCTCGGATGGCTTCCAGCATGTCCCAGAGGAAGCCTGAGTCGCGGTCTTCAGGCCGCATAGATCCATCTGGCCGTCGAGAGAATCTCGCCGCGGCGGTAGGGATTCAGGAGGCCCTCTTCGTAGACGAGGTCAACCGGGCGGTTGAAGAGTGCGGCCAGTTCATCCTGCAGTTGCAATCGCGGCTTGAAGCCACGGGGGGTTCCGGGACCCGGCTGTACGAGCACATCAACATCGCTCGCCGGTGAGAAGTCGGCGCGGAGGATGGAGCCGAACAGGGCAAGGCGGAGCAGCCCCCAGCGGCTCGCAATCGCGCGCAGCTGCTCCTCCTGCTCCACCGTAATCCTCGCGCCCTCCCCGGTACTCTCGGCAGCGGCCATCGAACTCCTCGTTCCGCTCGATCATACATTGGCCCGCCGTCCGGCGCTGTTCAACGAAAGAGGGACGCGTCCACGCGTCCCTCTTTCGATTGTGCAGCCTTCGACCGAAAGCGTTACTTAGCCGAGTTCACTGCCGACGACGGAGACGAACGAGACACAGTTGCCCGGCGCTCCGCCGAGGTTGTGTGTCATCGCGAGCTTCTTGCCGTTCTTGATCTGGCGGCCTTCGGGCGCTTCGTTGCGAAGCTGGAGCCAGCATTCGAAGAGCATTCGCAGGCCGCTGGCGCCGATCGGGTGGCCGAAGGACTTGAGGCCGCCATCGGGATTGACGGGCAGTTCGCCATCGAGGTCGAACGTTCCGGCGTTGACATCTTTCCAGCCTTCGCCGCGCTCCGAGAAGCCAAGGTCTTCCATGAGCACGAGTTCGGTCGGGGTGAAGCAGTCGTGGACCTCGGCCATGGCGAGCTGTTCGCGGGGATTGGTGATGCCGCACTGCTGGTAGGCGTCCTTGACGACGGCGACGCACTCGTCGAAGGTCGTGTAGTCGTATTCTGGATCGAGCGGGCCACGGGCGGGGCCGGCGACGAAGGAGAGGGCCTTCACGAAGATCGGCTTGTCCGTGTACTTGTAGGCGTCTTCGGCGCGGACGATGATGGCGGCGGCGGACCCATCGCTGACACCCGAGCAATCGAAGATGCCGAGCGGGCCGGCGATCAGGGGCGAATTCTTGATCGTCTCTTTCGAGACTTCCTTCTTGAACTGGGCGCGCGGGTTGAGGGCGCCGTTCTTGTGGTTCTTCCAGGCGATGCGGGTCATCGTGTCTTTCAGATCATCCATCGAGACGCCGTACTTGTTGGCGTACGCCGGGGCGAGGAGGCTGAAGCTGGCGGGAGCCGTGATCGAGGCGACGGTGCCATCGTGTGGCGGGGCGGAGCCGACGAGGCCCGAGTAGCCCGAATCCTTGAGCTTCTCGACGCCGATCGCCATCGCCATGTCGTAGGCGCCCGAGGCGACCGCGTAGCAGGCGTTGCGGAACGATTCGGAGCCGGTGGCGCACATGTTCTCGTTCCGGCTGACGGGCTTGTATTGGATCTTGAGGGGCCGCGAAAGGGCGAGGCCGCTGGTGCCCGAGCCCATTGTGCCGAGCCAGAACGCATCGATGTCTTCGATCGTGACGCCAGCAGAGTCGAGCGCCTCGTGTGCGGCGTCGATGAGCAGGTCATCGACGCTCTTGTCCCAGTGCTCCCCAAAGGGGGTACAGCCCATGCCGATGATTGCGACGCGGTCGCAGATGCCCTTGGATGCCATTACGAACCTCTCCTTACGGGACGCGCCTTCCAGAAGTAGTTGTGCACGCTTTCAGCAGTATAGAGTCGACGGAACGTCATCTCCACTTTATCACCGATTGCGACCTCGCTGGGATCGACATCGGTCAATTCGCAGGGGAATCGTCCCCCGCCTTCGAAATCGATGACCGCCGCCACGGTGGGCGGGCTGGGCGAAAACGCGAGGTGGTCGATCGTGAACGTCGCCACCGTCGCCTGTTCGTCGGCGATCCGTTCCAGCGACATCTTGTCGGTGACGCCGCACTTGATGCAGACGCGATGGGGCGGGAGGTGGCGGAGCCCGCAGTTGTCGCAGCGGCTGGCCATGAACCCGAACTTCCAGGCGTCGGAGCGGAAGGACGGGGGGGCCGCTGGCCGGTCGGGGTCTGGCCGCCGTGGCGGCTCGCGGTTGAGGACGTTCCGCCAGGTGAGGAAGCTGGCGTAGGTGACGCCTGTCTTGCCCTGGGCGAGGAGCTGCTTCACGGTTTTTTGGGGCTTGTACTTCTTGATAGCGTCGGTGGCGCGGAAGATCATGACGGTCGCCCCATCGGCGAGGATGAGCACGGAGATGAGCTGGTTGGGCTCGGCCCTGTCGAGGACGTCGGCGAGCATCAGGCCGCCGTGGGCGGCGCCGGAATTTCCCATAACGGCCGTCATGTCGTCGGTCACGGCTTCTTTGGTCGCGCCCGAGCCGGCGATGACGCCGCGAATCGCGCGTCCGTGCATTCCGGCGACGATGAAGTGGGAGATGTCCTCGACCTTCACTTCGGCCTGTTTGAAGGCGTTGGCCAGGGCCTGCTTGG